>NZ_CP102271.1:2420000-2650196 GCF_025148785.1 Catenibacterium mitsuokai | reverse complement strand
TATAAAAGAAAATGGGAATAAAGACTAGTGAATATTGACTATTCACAGTAATGATGTGCACAAAAAATGGTGAATAAGTACTTATTCATACGTTTTTCAGAGTCTTTTTCACGAGATATTCACATTTTTATTGTGAACTTAACGCTATTTTTTGAATTCTTCACACTTATTCACAAAAATTGAGAATATCTAAAAAATAGTGTTGCACCATGTTTTATGTGCATATATGTGCGGTATTTCCTCTATTCACGTCTTATTCAGATTATTGTGCACATAAAAAAATATGTTATATAGGAGAAAAATGATGGTTTTACACAATATGTGAATGAATAAATTCCGATGGGGAATGAAGTGTGGAAAATAGCTGTGAAGAAGCAAAAACTGTTGAATATAAGCCAAAATTTCTTATAAATAATATTGACTTAAAATAGTATTTCCCATATAATGACACTGCATATGTTATGTAGTATAAAAAAAGTAGCTACATATTGGAGGTGTAAAAAGAATGAAAAGAACATATCAGCCAAATAAAAGAAAAAGAGCTAAGACTCATGGCTTCAGAGCTAGAATGGCAACTGTAGGTGGACGTAAAGTTATCGCTAGACGTCGTAAAAAAGGAAGAAAAGTATTATCTGCCTAAAAAAAATCCACTTTAATGTGGTTTTTTTTCTAAAAGAAATATGAAAAAAGAATTACGTGTAAAAAAAAGTACTGAATTTGAAACCATTATAAAGAAAAGAAAAAGCGTAGCGAATAGAGAGTTTGTTTTATATTGGAATCCTAATGATCTAGAGCATATGCGTATTGGTTTATCAGTCGGTAAGAAAATAGGGAATGCCGTTGCCAGAAACAAGACTAAGAGACAAGTAAGAATGATGGTTCATGAATTGTTCACAAAAGAAGACCATAATGATTACATTCTGATTGTTAGAAAACCCTATTCTCAGAATGATTTTGAACAGAACAAGAAATCTCTTCAAAATCTATATTTAAAAATGAAAAAAAGAATGGAGAAGTAAAAATGGTATTAGATCCTCGTACAAAGAAGTACTTAAAGATCTTTGCGGTGATTGCTTTAGTGTTCATTTTTACAGGGTGTACAAGTAATGTTGACAAGAGCGGTCATTTATTAGCAAGCCGTGCTATCACTGAATCAACACCATGGTCACTAAAGGCAGGATTTTTTGATTTTATTCTTACAATTCCTATCGCAAAGGGAATCCTATTAATCACTTCATGGACAGGTAATGTCTTATGGGGTGTCATCTTAATGACTATTCTTATCAACTTGATTATCTTACCAGTTATGATCAAGTCTACTATTTCTACACAGAAGATGCAGATGCTTCAGCCAGAAATGGAAAGAATCCAGAACAAATATCGTGGTAAGAATGATCAGACTAGTCAGATGCGTATGCAGAATGAAATTATGAACTTATACAAGAAAAATAACGTTTCTATGTTTGGTTCATTATGGACTTTCTTAACATTACCTATCATGTTCGCAATGTATGGTGCTGTTCAGAGAATCCAGATCTTGTATACATCACAGGCATTTGGTATGAATTTAGGTTTAACACCTTTATCTCAGATTACTAGTGGTAAATTCATTTATATTGTTGTTATTTTAGTTATGGCTTTATCTCAGTTCTTTGCTATCGAAATCAACAACTTAATGTTGAAGAGAAACAAGAAGTATAAACCTTCTGCTCAGCAGAACCAGATGAAGACTATGAATATCGTAATGACATTAATGATCATCTACTTTGGTTTAATCATGCCAACAGCTATGTCATTCTATTGGATTACTACAAACTTAATTACTGTAGTTAGAACAGTATTTATTCAGATTCAGTATATTGAAAAGCAAGAAAATCAGAAAGACACTCATGTAATTAGGTAATCATTATGAATACTTATGAAGCTAAAACAGAAGAAGAAGCATTGAATCATGCTTGTCAGGACTTAGGTATTACACCAGAAGAATTCCATTATGAGGTTGTTGAAGTTCATAAGGGGTTATTCAGTAAGAAAGTTGTTATTGCTGGATGGTGTGAATCTATGGTTGAAGAATATATAGGTCAGTTCGTAGAAAGAACATTAAGTTCTTTAGGTTTCGAAACACAGACTACTGTCTTCAAACAGGACGATCGTATCTACTGTAATGTAGAAACAAGTAATAATTCAGTTGTGATTGGTAAGAATGGTGTTATTTTAAGAGCATTAAACTTCATTACTAAGAGTGCTGTCAATACTCAGTTCAAACAGCGTATTGAAATCTCTGTAGATATCAATGGTTATAAAGAACAGAGATACCAGAAGGTTGCTGCAATGGCTAAACGTTTTGGTAAGAAAGTACAACATTCTAAGATCAATATGAAGTTAGATCCTCTACCAGCTGATGAAAGAAAAGTAATTCATCAGGTGATTGCAGAAATGCCACATCTTGCAACACAGTCACACGGTGAAGGTAAAAACCGTTACTTAGAAATTTATTATGTTGATTAAAGAAGGCTCTGCCTTCTTTTTTTTAAATTCTTTTGATAGAATGGATAGGAAGGGAGATGCACATGAAAAAATTGAATTTATTAGAAGGACGTATTGTCCCTCTTCTTATAAAATTAACACTACCTATTATTGGTACATCATTTCTAGAAATGGCCTATGCACTGATTGATATGCTTTGGATTGGAAAACTTGGTGCTTCCTCTATTGCAGCAGTTGGTGTAGCAGGTATGTTTAGCTGGTTATCGCAGGGCCTCGCAATGATTGCGACACAGGGTGGACAAGTTAAAACAGGACATTCATTAGGTGCAGGTAATCAAGAAGCAGCTACAGATTATGCTTCATCGGCTATTCAGTTAGGGATTATATTCGCACTATTATTCTCTTTCTGTACAGTTGTATTTTCAAGTTTCTTTATTGGTTTATTTGGATTATCATCACAAGCCACTATTAATCAGGCTATTAACTATTTACGTATTACATGCGGTTTGATTATCTTTAACTTCTTAAATATTATTATGACAGGTATCTTAAATGCCTCTGGTGATAGTCAGACACCATTCCAGTGTAATAGTGTTGGTTTGTTATTAAATATTATCCTAGACCCATTCTTTATCTTTGTATGTGATCTAGGTGTTGTAGGTGCAGCACTTGCGACAGTATTAGCTCAAGTTTCTGTATTCCTATTATTTATGAGACATAACTTTAAGAAGAATACACTACTTAAACATATTTCATTGAAGAAGGTTTATTCAAAGATTTATTATAAGAATATACTTAGAATTGGTTTTCCATTAGGATTACAGAGCATGTTATTTTCTGTATGTTCAATGGTAGTGGCTGCTTTTGTCGCTGAGTTTGGAGATGCAGCTGTTGCAGCACAGAAGGTAGGTACACAGGTAGAAAACATTTCTTGGTGTATGGCGACTGGATTCCAGACATCTATTAATGCCTTCATTAGTCAGAACTATGGAGCTGGTAAGTATGATCGTGTAGAAAAAGGATATCATACAATGCTGGTATTCTCTATACTATGGGGTATTGTATGTACAAGCTTGATGGTCTTCTTCCCTCATGTGATTTATGGCTTCTTTACTGATGATTTAATGGTAACGCAAATTGGAGAGAACTATTTACGTATAGTGGGTCTATCAGAGACATTTATGATTCTAGAATTAATGATTTCTGGAGCCTTTAGTGGATTAGGAGAAACAATTCCTCCTTCTATCACCAGCATTATATTCACTCTAGGACGTATTCCGGCTATTTTATTAATCTTAAACACATTCCATTTAAATGGTATCTGGTGGGTTATTTCTTTCTCAGGTATTATTAAAGGTCTGGTTAATTTTATTTGGTTCTATAAGTATAAGAAAAGAACACTTAAGGAGGTATGACGATGAATGATGATATTATTTGTGCTATTGCGACATCTCGATTAGAAGCCGCTATTTCTATTATTCGTATATCAGGTAAAGGGTGTATTGATTTTGTTCAGAGCTTCTTTACAGGTAATCTAAATAAGAAGTCTCAGACTATTTCTTATGGCTATATTGTCGATGGTGAAGAGAAAGTAGATGAAGTACTTATATCTATCTATCGTGGACAACATACATTTACTGGTGAAGAAATGGTAGAAATCAACTGTCATGGTGGTGTCTTTATTACGAATAAAGTTCTTTCTTTATGTTTAAAGAAAGGAGCGAGAATGGCTGAGCATGGAGAATTCTCTAAGCGTGCATTCTTAAATGGACGTATTGATTTATCCCAGGCAGAAGCGATCAGTGATTTAATTACAGCGAATAATGATCAGGCAGCTAAACTCGCATTAAAAGGAATACAGGGAAATATCACAAACTTCATTAAAGACTTAAAAGAAGACCTGATTAAGATTATTACTCAGATTGAAGTAAACATTGATTATCCAGAATATGAAGATATAGAAGAACTAACAGCTGAAAAACTGTTACCTGGTTCTGTATCTTTAAGAAAGAAGATGGATGATATTCTTGATCGTTCTAAAAACATGCATTTAATAAAGGATGGTATTTCTACTGTCATTGTAGGTAAACCTAATGTAGGTAAGTCTAGTTTATTGAATGCATTATTAGAAGAAGATAAAGCAATTGTAACTGATATTGCAGGAACGACTAGAGATGTAGTAGAAGGTTCTATTCGTCTAAATGATATTGTATTGAATATGATTGATACAGCAGGTATTAGAGAAACAGAAGATAAGATTGAACATATGGGTGTTAAGAAGTCTTTATCTTTAATTGATCAGGCTGATTTAGTGCTAGTTGTATTAGATGGTTCTAGACCAATAGAGGCAGAAGATAAGGAACTATTAGAACGTACTGAAGGATTAAATAGAATTGTATTAATCAATAAATCTGATAAGGGCTGTGTGATTGATACAGAAGGTATTCATATTAGTGCTAAAGAGAATCATATAGATGAACTCATTCAACATATTAAAGATGAGTTTGACTTTAGTGCTATCACTAATTCTCAGGCACAGGTACTTGCGAATCAAAGACAGGTACAGTTATTAGAGAAAGCTTCACAGTCATTAAATGTTGCGATTCAGGCAATGGAGGATGGTATTCCTACAGACTTGATTGTGACTGATTTATATGATAGCTGGGAGAACTTAAAAGAGATTTTAGGTGAACAGGCTAAAGAAGATTTACTTGATGAATTGTTTAAGAGATTTTGTATAGGAAAGTAAAAAGATCCTCTAGGTATGGCCTAGAGGATTTTTCTATTGAAAATAAAAGGAAGGTTTTCTCCCTTCCATACTTTAACGCCCTACTCTTGTGGCGGTAGGAGCCGTACTGATAAGGTATTTCTACCTTCAAATAGATTATATGAAATTATGAATTTTTGTCAAGAATTCAGCTGTTTTTATTAAAGGTTTATTAAAGCAAATGAATGGAATGAGTATAATTAGATTGTCTCATAGGTCTATGGTAAGTACAAATGAAGCAAGTTTTTTTCCTCCTTTAATTTAACGTTTAACCTTCCAATAACCCTTTTTCCTTGAACCAACTCTTTCTAAAAGTCCTTTTTTCTTTAATATAACAATATTTCTTGTAATTGTTCTATTACTAATACCTGACAATATTACTGTTAATTGTTTAATTGTAATGTCTGGTTTATTTTTCATTATTTCTAGTATTTTTATTTCTTCCATAGTTAGTTCTATCTCATCTTTCACATCACTTTGATGATTTATTATGTTATCAGTACCATCTTGAGTATTTATTTTGTGATTGGTGCCATCTTGATCATTTATTATGTCACCAGCACCTTTTTGAATATTTATTGTGTCATTTATTATGTCATCAGCACCTTTTTGAACATTTAATGTGTCATTTATTATGTCATCAGTCCTATTTTGGTCATTTAAACTGTCTTCCTTTTTATCACAATAATTAAGATTTGGCATACTGACTACTCCCACGGGCAAGCCCTGGGGTTCCGATTGCCAAGTGTAGCTTGTAATCGTACATCATTTTCAGACTTTGGAGTTACAAGTGTAAATCTATTTGAATCAGAACTTTCATTACCAAGCAGTCCAACGACCACATTAACGGTAAATTTCTACTTTCGTAAGGAAGTATAATCAATCTCCCTGAATATGTTTTACGCTATCTTAATTCCGCTATTTAATACCTTGATCTCGTTAACCTTAATCCATTCGATTAGGGCTTTTTCTTTGTTGTAACACTTATCAAATTCAGAAATGCATTTGCTTTTATCTATATCTTTGGTTCTGTAGTCGTAACAGTATAATAGGAATGATGAATACCAGTCTCTTTGTACCTCAGTACCATCTTGCAGCTTATACATTCGGTCAGATAATCTCTTTTTAATATAGTCATCAACAGTATGATCATATTGACTTGCTCTGTAATCATTAGATACTTCAATATATATACCACCTGATACCTTGAATTTCTGTTCTACAGCAGTTTGAAACCCAGAAGGACATCTATTCTTTATAGACTTGCCAAAACGCTTTTTCTTATTAAACTTGCCTTTACTATTGATCGTAGTTTCTTTGGCTCGTCTCATAAGCCTGCCTGCATTTTTAGGTTCTGTGATAAATACATCTCCAAGACTTCTTAAATGGTTAGCGTCTTCATTTATTGCAAGCTGTCTGTTTATGGCATTGATACGACATAATTTAGAATGTTTTTCTTTTAATTTCTTATAATGATTAGAATATCTCCAAGTCTTACGGCCTTTTTTAACAGTACCATCATCATTATAATTCTGCGGATTAGTTGCACGTCTTGACCTGTCCATAGCACGGTAAAGCAGACGTTCTTTTCTCTCAGAAGTTTGAATACTGTTGCCACGCTCTGAAAGATTCTTCAAGCCCACCTCAGTATCAGATGTATAAGCAACTGTCTGTGTCCCTATATCAGCACCAATCATTCCTTTGCCATATTTATGTCTTGGACTGCCAAATCTATCATATTTAGGTTTTGCCTTGCCTTCGATGGTTAAATGTAAATATACTCTGTATTTACCTCTTATCATCTTGGGAACAAGCGTAGCATAGCAGGGTCTGTATGTATCTATGCAACAGCCATCTTTAATAAGAGTATTAACAGCCCTGTCATCCAAAATCTCAGATTCGGCAAGATATGATAAAACGGCATCTACTTCATCCTGTTGAAATCTATCATTTATTTGTATTCCAAATACCATCCTGCCAAGCTTGAAATGAAGTTTATTATCTGTAACGGATATAGGTATACCACGATTAATCTGCTTTGCACGAATACAAGGCAGTTCTCCGTATTTAGAAAAATGTAAAACATTACCATTACCATATAGGCATTTTTCCATGCCACGCCATATATCTTCGGCTTTAGTCAGAGCAAATACAGCGTCTACACCATATTTCTTACCTATTGGAATCATGGATGTTCTGCAGTATTCCCATGTAATATTATAAGCTTTCTGCATTTCATTAAGTTGTTCAGCATAAGTTTTTCGTTTATCCTTATCTTTAGAATTACCATACAGAAACAGTAATTTACGGTATCTCTTTGTACGCATAAGCTGGTTATAATTCTTTCTCATAATACCGATAAGCTCATTACCAGCTTTGCGTATCTTATCAGAAAGAGCCACTACTTTAAGTACATCAGAATAAGACATATCGGTTTCTACAGCCAGGATATGCCTGTCAGAAAGTTTATGAAATTGTTTAAGATGTCTTTTATGCTCTTTATCAGTTATCATTTTTCTGCTCCTTAATATACTTGATTACTGTAGATACAAAATATCCTCTAGACCATAAAATACCGCATCCTGCATAGGATTGTATTAATTGTGGAAATGCCTTGAATAGTTCAATAGCACTTATATCTTTAAAAGTCCTTACAACATCACAGGGAGCAGCAGTTTGTGGTACATCTACAAAGACATGTATATGGTCAGGCTTCACTTCAAGAGCCTTAATGTGGTAATAGATTTTTCTGTGATATCTGTTTCAATATTTCCTCTACATTACCTTTTAATACCAGAAATATGAATTTAGAATACCTAATGATGTGATACTGTATCAGATATTTTCAATACGAAGCAAGTCAAGAAATATGATACTCTCACCTTCCTCAGCAGAATAGATACGTGCAAGGTTTTCAAGTTCTGTTTTCCATCCGGCAGGAATGGAGATATTTATTTGTACATTGTCACTTTTAGTTCGTGCCATTACTTTTTCCACAACTTGAATGATATGCTGAATTATTAGGATTACACTGTTCTGCATGGTTATTATTGTTCGCTATATGTGCAACATTATTAGGATTTTTCTGATTACAGTGATGGTTGTTGTGTTGTATGTATGCTTATATCATAGTTACTTTTACTAATGATCTGTTTACTTTCTATACTTTAATATACATAGATTATATATCATTTTTCTAAGTATTTATCAAGTGAAATGTGGCTTTCATCCCACACGCAAGCGTGTGGTTTTTTCGCCACAAATTTATAACACTACCTTCATATTCTGCTTCATCTAGTGCATCTAAAACACCACTACTTTTATTTAAACCATTCCATCTTGTACAAAATAATCTTGAATGATGTACAGGGCTATCATCTACAATTAAAGAACCAGCTATAGTAAGATAACCTTCCTCATCAGCCAATCCAAATGATATTAAATTCTTTTCGTCAAAACTATAACCTGTCCACTTCTTATATCTTTCCCTTAGTTTTGAAAAAGAATAATCTCTTATTTTATACATAGATTTTTGTGAATCATATGATTTATTACGGCCTCGTAATACTAATCTTTGAAGTTCCGTAGGAGAGGCTTTAACACTCTCATTTCCAATTCGTATATAAGCTTCTAAAGATCCATCATTATAATAGTAATAAGGCGTTTCATCACCTTTAAATACCTCTAAAATAATTAGAATATTATCTTCTACTTTACGAAAAGACATTTTAAATTCTGGAATTGGATTTAACTTAGTTTTGATTATTTCACTAATTTTTTCTGCATCTTTAACTGGATTATCTAATCCAATGATTTCATTTTCATCAGATACTCCAAAGATTAATGCGCCACCTAATGTGTTCGCAAAAGCACTAATACTCTTACACCAGCTTTTTGGTTTTCTCAACTCAACCTTTAATTTCTTGTCATATTCTGTTGTTTCACCTACTAGATCATTTATTCTCATTCAAAGTACCTTCCTTAATTTTCTATTCACTAATATATACTCAAGATATTAAGAATTTTCTTTAAATAAACTAAAGATAAACGCAAAGTTTAAGAAAAATGTTGCTACTAGATCATCAAATTAAGCTTAACATCAGATTTCTTAGCTAATTTCTTAGCTTACAAGCATGTAGGTTATGCTTTATTTTAGTGAAGATAGAGATGTAATGTTAAGCTAAATTGAATTTTTAAATCAACTTGCATATTAAAATACTAGATGCTATAATTTGATTGCAGATTGGGATGCAATTAACATCAAACGAAAAGGTAAGGAATGGTGCTCCTTACCTTTTCTAGTTCTTTGGAGTGTACTTATCACTAGGCTACTTATCGTTTAAATCTTTTGTCCAACCATTTGCATATGTAATAAACTAAAACACCTGCCATGACAGATACTACTAAATTGGAAAGCAACTAACATCACCTCCTTATCGATGAGGAGAAGTTTGATGGATTCTATGCAGTAGCTACCAATCTTGATGCAGAAGATAACGCTAAAGAAATCATTAGGATTAATTCCCAGAGATATAGAATAGAAGACTGATTCAGAGTCCTTAATACAAATTTCAAGGCAAGACCAGTAAATCACAGAAGAGACGACAAAATAATCGCTCACTTCATGACATGCTACACTGCACTTCTTATCCAAAGGATAATTGAGATCAAGCTCAATAGAAGCGGCAGATACTTCACCACCGATGAGATAATAGAGAACATGAAGAATATGAACGTGGTGAACAACCATGATCTTTACTATTAAGTAACTCGATATATGATGCATTAAATGAGACATTCAGGTTGGATCTCGACAAACAATACTATCAGCCCAAGGAACTAAAAAATAATCAAAAATATTTCATAAGAATCTTCCCATACAACAATTTTAAAAGGGAGAAAAACGCCCTTAAACAGGCACTTTTCTCCCTTTTTTATATACCTAACTGTCAAAAACGGGATTATAGAATAATATGTTGATTTTTCAAGAGTTATTATTCAGGTTTAGAAGTAATACACTGCACTCTGTCATAAGAATAACTAGAACGTTTTTATACAAATAATTAGTAAGTAATTCTTAATATTTTTGTAAGTAATTTGAGCCGTTTCTTTTTATAATTTTACGTTATAACTATTATGAGAATGAAATATAAAAGGGGGACATAATAGTTATGATTAAACAAGTCAGAATTGAAATAAAGAACGCAGTGAATCAGATTGAGTTCAAAGTTTTGTTTGCAGCAATACTTTTAATAAGTCTAATAAGTATTTTTTTGAATTGTTTCCAGGATTATGGTCGTAATATTTTATTTATCAGGTCTTATATTGATAATTCCATGTATATCAGCATTAAGGCAAGACCTATTATGAGTGTTTTTGAATATTTATCACCACTTATTGTAATGATGATTTATTCATCTAGTAAGTGGAAAGAAGAAAAAAATGGAACGCAGTCAATGATCATCACTCGTCTAAATAAGAAAGAATATTATCTCTCAAAGTTCATAGCAAATTTTATTATCGTATTTGGCGTGGTTCTATTTTCGGGATTAATTAATCTACTTATTTCATATATTGTCTACCCTACTGTAGGATTTGATAACCGATGGGGAATACCAGTCTATGATCTTATTCAAAGATATGATAATAGAGCTTTATTGGATCTATTAAGAATTCAAAATCCTCTTGTTTATATTCTTGTCAAAAATATTATAGTCAGTACGTTTCTTGCAACGATTTCAAATATTCCTTACTGTTTAAGTTTTATCAAGCATTTCAAGGAAATGGAATTCATACAAATATGCATTATGACGTTTATTGCGATTGCTGTTGCTAGTGTTATAGGAGTTATTTTTCATATTAGTTTCATTAATTACATATCGTATATGTATGTAGATGCTAGAATCTCTTTCTCAAGTGTATGTCTATCGATAATAGTATTGAATATAGCTGAAGTATTGATTTTATTTAAAGGAATGAAGTGTGAAACAAAAATCAATCTAAACGTATAAAAAAAGACAAACTTAAAAACAAGTTTGAATAATTTAGAAAAAATAGAATAATTGAATATTATGGTTTAGTTAATTTAGAAACGTCAAAACCTGATTTCTTAAGAAACTCAATTGCTGATTCTTCTGTTAAATCTTGTTGCTTTATAGGTGGATTAGGATTTCTAAATGATTCATAATCTGAAGGATTAAATGTCTCTCCAGTAAGAATCATATGGTATATACTGACAAGCATCATTCTTGCAATTGCGATAATGGCTTTCTTGTGACCTCGTCTCTTTTTGATACGAGAATACTTAATTCCAAAATAGCCCTCCTTATCTTTGATTGCTCCAAGAGCACACTGAACTAATAAAGGTTTTAAATATTGACCTGCTTTAGAAATACGAACTGATTTTTTCTTATTAGCACTTTCGTTATTTGCAGGTGCTAATCCAGCCCAACAGGTTAGTTGTTTATCTGATTCGAATTGTTTCATATCTACTCCGATTTCTGAAATAATAAGGATTGCAGATAAAGTGCTGATGCCTGGTAGTTGGGTGATGTGCATGAATTGATCGAACATTGGTGCTGCACGTTTCATCATTTCGATTTCACAGTTATCAATATGGACTTGTAATTCTTCCATATGAGTCATTGACTCATTCATTTTAAACCTTTGATCAGTTTCAATATTGCAGTGTTTAATGGAATCTAGAATCTTATCTTTATTTTTACACGATCTATGGATACATTTCAAAATTTTCTCATCTTCAATGATATCTGACTCAAGTACTTCTTTCATGATTGCTTGTGCAGACTTTCCAAACGGATCTGAAAATACAGAACCAATACCGATATTGGAAACTGTCATACAGTTCTGATATCGATTACGTTCAGAGGAACGCATCCCAACCAATTTATAGCGATAGCGAGATATTTCTCGTAAAGCTCTTATTTCTTTGGGTGGTATAAAAGAAAATTTGATTAGATCATGTTTAAATAAATCACAGATCCATTTTGAATCTTTCTTGTCAGTTTTCTTTCCTTTAATTGCTTTGACATATTTTGGATGAGTTAAGTAAATATTGATTTCATCTTCTAAGATGTTGAAAATTGGAATCCAATATTTACCAGTAGATTCCATGCATGCATCAAAGCATTTGTGATTAATGAGCCACTGTTTAAGATTCAGTAAATCATGGTTTAAAGTTGAAAACGTTTCTTGGATGTATTCAGTAATACGAGTTTTCTTATTAGTAATACCGATTGTAGCCACAATGATATTCTTGTGAACATCCATGCCACAGCAGATTGGTCTAACAATCTTCATAAAAAAATCTCTCCTTTCATTGAAAGAAGAGAAGTGGCATTGACTGCTATCTAAGCTAATCACTCAGTTGATTGTACAATCATAAGTGTCCTGGCTCTAAGTCCAACTTATTTGTGCTTGAAAAGATAGCGGCGACTTATAAATATTCAGGATATTCTATTTAAGTAGAATTGCCTACTCACCCCTACGTGCTCTGTAGTATACCACCTCTCTTTGATTATACTATTATATCGAGAGGCACACTAGAGTTTTGGTGGATTTGAGTTTGGTTATATATTTGTGTCCGCGCAACGAAGGTGCGGGGAAATGGAGGAAAATATGAAACGATTCATTCATAAGGACCAGATGAACAACTCTATTTTCTTTGTAATTGTTGAACTGGTTGTTCTATTCATGTTTAGAAGTTCAATACATACGAGTCATGTGATGATAAATACATTCTCAGTCATCGTTATTATGATATTTATCATTCCAGTTGTGTTGTCCTATTTTTCTACGGATATATTGCGAATATTTAACTATATGATCATACCTAGATTTCAATCTAAGAAAAAACTATTTGGTTTCATTATTGAAAGAATCTTAATGGATTCTTTTAAAATGACATGTCTATTATTAGTTCCTGTTCATGTTGTGGGAACTGTAATATATCATATGAGTTTTTTAATGATCATGAGATATTATTTCAGTTTCTTTATGACTTTGATCTCTGTCTGTCTAATATATATCATCGTCTATTTAAAGATGAGAAATAAAAATATATCCATCATTATTTCTTACTTCTTATGCAATATCACCACTTTACTAGGCAGTTTACTTAGACAATATAGTATTCCAAGCATATCATCAATTATGCTTTTGGAGTATGAAAAGCCTGCAACTCTTCTTATTGTGACGATTGTGCTTATTGTTTTACTATCTGCAATTCTATATAGAGTAGTCACTCAATTTCAATTATTAGGAGAGTCTAAAAATGTATTATAAGTTCATCATAAGGAATAAGCAGATATTGCTTAGGATATTATTCTTGATTGCTTTCTCATTTTTTCTTAAGTATGCAACTCATAACAGTTATATGCCTCATGATTTATTAGGTGCGTACCAGATGTATATGGGAGGTATCTTTCTAGAAGAAAGTAAATCAATACCACAGATTATGCTTCTGTTGATCAATGCTGTGTTATTCATATACTACGTTCCTTATGAAATAATTAAGGAAATAAAAGAAAACGAGATCTATATAAAATATAGATATGGGAAGAACAGTAAAATCTTAATGCTTATTGCGATTAAGAATTTGTTTTATTCATTATTTTATCAATTGGTTTATGTACTCATCATTATGTTGAAGACCTTCCAGTTTAATCCTCTTCATGTGATAGGAACTGAGTTCATCAAATTATTTTTGACTTCTACCATCCAGTTGTTGATTATATCGTTTATGAGTGAATTCTTCTTATATTGTTTTAAATTTGAGATAGGTATTGTTCTTTCTTTGATGCTTGTTGTGAGTCCAGCTATTATTTCAGGTGTTATACTAGATCAATTTTCATCTAATTTAGAACTCTGTAAGTATATTCCTTTAAATCATGGTAATTATAATTACTATCATGCATCTACATATATGCAACATGGCATATCTATCACTTATTCACCATTGCCTTACTACAAATACCTTTTATCTATTGTGAGTCAGGTTATTGAGTTAGTAATCAGTGTTGCAGGACTTATGTGTGCTATTGATAGAAAAGAATTAATAGGAGGTCATTATGAAAATTAGTGTAAAAGATGTTTCAAGAGAAATGAAATCAAATATAATCTTGGATAACATAAATCTGGAATTTGAAAGTGGAAAAATATATGGTTTATGTGGACACAATGGTTCAGGAAAAACAATGTTGTTACGTGCTATTGCGGGATTGATTCAGACAGATCATGGAGAAATCATGATTGATGAGAAAATACTTCATAAGGATATTGATTATCCACCTGAAATGGGATTGATTATTGAGACACCTACTTTCTTTAAATATTATACAGGTATGGAAAACCTTCAGTATCTTGCTGAAATAAGAAATCAGATTTCACAAAATGATATAATAGAAGCACTTAAAAGAGTTGGATTAGATCCTAATGACAGAAGAACAGTCGCAAAGTATTCACTAGGGATGAAACAAAGATTAGCCATTGCGCAGGCTGTTATGGAAAAGCCTCAATTTATATTGCTTGATGAACCTACAACTGCATTAGATCCAGATGCTGTTATTCAATTTAAGAAAATGATGACAGAAGAAAAAAGACGCAATGCCTGTATTATCATTGCGACTCATAATCATCAGGATATAGATGAATTGTTTGATGAAAAGATATATTTAAATTCTGGCAGAGTAGAAAGAGTTGAAAAAAATGACTAAGAACACAAAACTATATTTCATGATTCTATTGGTTTTGATAAGTGTGACTATAGGATATGCATTTGTGACTAAGTATTCTTTCACAGGTGACTACTATCTCAATAAAATTAAGAAGCAGTATAATCTTGATGATTTTGTGTATTCTAATATTGAGGACAGTGAGTATTTCAATGAATCTATAAGTACACTGGATGAACTAGAAAAAAGCAGTGATCTGATTGTGAAAGTAAAACCAGACGATGGTAAATTATTTTATAACAGTATAGAAAGACAAGTAAAAATCATTGATATATACAGGGATAAGGATTCCTTGAAAAAAGGAGATACTATCTATATTCAAGAACCGTTTTCTATCTCTTATCTTAAGGGGATGGAAAGTATGAATTCCGAAAAGGGATATGTCTTGATGAATTCTAATCAGGAATATATTCTATTTTTGAAGCATCTCGATAAAGCAGATGGATATAAGTATAAGGATAACGAAAAGATAACTTATGTACCTGTCTCTACTAGATTGAGTAAATATTGTAGACAAGAAAAACCACTATTAGTCAATGCATCTAAAATTGAAGATGGAGAATTGTATTATAAAGATTTTAAAACATCATCAGCTATTTTTATTAAAACGGATGAATGGAATAGATATAATGCAATTGCATCACAGATCTATGATAAGTACAAATGAAAAAGGGAACCTCAGGTTCCCTTTGATGTTATCTTAATGCTGTACCGAAATGTAATGCTATATAAGCCAATTCATCTTCATTAAATGATTTATGATAATGTTCTTTTACAACATCATTTAAAATCATTGCACATTGATATTCTGTTTCATTTTCAGTTTTGATTTTGTCAGTTAATACATTATCATGGAGCTGTTCATCATTCTTTAAACGCTGAATTGCAGGATAGAAATGCATTGATAATCCCTGATAGAAATCATCATTCTTCTTTAGATTTAATCCTAAACGGTTATTGATTTCCTGTACGGCTTCTAAAGTAATGCTTTCAGTTTCCTGATCAATAATATCGCATTCACTAAAGAAGTCTAAATCTAATAATGTCATGTTTGATAAATACATCGCACAATAACAAATATCGTCTTCAGAAATTTTTACATCATATTTCTTAGATAAATCATAGATGATTAACTGTGAAATCTGATAAGTGTTGGCTTGTTTTAATTGTTCAATCTGAGATGAACTCATTTCGATATAAGATCCAGATAATTCTCTTGTAATTGATAAAGCAAGATGAATAGATAAGTTGTCCATTACTGTATCTGAGATATTCATGTTTGCTTCAGTCACATACTTCTTGATTGTCGCAAAGATTTCTGCTTTGCGTAATTTAAATTTTTCTTCTAATTCTATGACCATTTTTTTACTACCTCTTTGTGCCCTTATCATATAGGAAAGAAAGCGGTTTGTCTATGCTTATTTTTAGATTTGTACACCAAAAGAGGTTAATTTTCGCGAATTTATGAATCCGTTTACATGTTTTGTACAAAAAGTTGTATTTCTTGTAAAACTATTTTCTCATAGTGAGATAAATAGTATCATATTCGCATTGTGTACCAAGTCTAAATGGAAATCCCCATGAGCCATATCCGCCAGACACAAGAAGATAGTGGTTCTTATAATGGGATAAACCATATGAATTCTGATAGTAATAATGAAGAATAATATTACCTGGGAAAATCTGTCCATTATGTGTATGACCAGATAATTGAAGATCAGTGAAATATGTATGCTGATCAAATCTTTCAGGATTATGGTCTAGTGTAATAGTAGGTAAAGAAGTATTCATACCTTGAATGACTTGATTGATATCATAGTGATCTCGAGATGTCTTATCTGTAAAGCCGACAATATTAAAAGTATTATCTACAGTTTCATAGGTGTTCTTTAGAAAGTGTATGTTATATTTTTCAAAGACAGTAAAGTCTGTATGTTTACCATAATATTCATGATTACCAGATATCCAGTATGTTCCATAAGTACTCTTCATATTCTTGAATTCTTGTAAAGAACGATTCATTAATGCATCGGGTGTATTTTCATCAAATACATCTCCTGCAAAACATACAAGATCATAATGTTTATCATTCACTGTTTTTACAAGTTTTCTTACCTGTCTCATATAAGTACCAGAACTCAAATGGAGATCACTGACTAAACATATTTTTAGTTGTGATACTGAAGATGTCTTAGGAACAGTGACATGATAGATGACTTCTTTCTTATTATAATGAGAATGGAAACCAGAAATTGTAAGAGTAATCGCAATCATAGTCGCTACGATATTCCCAAAACGATATGGTCTTCGTTTCACAAATTTAAAAGAGAAACGATACAGATAAACACATATAAAAAGAATATAAATATACATAGTGAGAAATTGACACACTAGTATGAACATGGTAAAGATATGATTATATGGTTTAAAGTTAAATTTAAGTAATATACCGATTGTAGAAAGAATAGCCATGACAACCACAAATGTCTTGAAAATCAGGTGTTCATGTTTTAATAGCCATATAAAATACAATGCTGGTATAAGAATGAATATGATATATAATGCGATGTTTAGGATTTTAACCATTATGAAAAACCTCCTACATATATTGTATATCTTTTTTTGAGGAATAGTTATGAATAATTACCCTTTTGCTTTTGATGAAATATTTGATATAGATTTGACAGGTAAGTTTGTGGTCACTGGTTTGTTTACTTCGATGAGAAGAAGTGATGTTGTACATTATATATATACACATGGTGGTTCTGTATTAAGTGCCCCTACACGTGCTACCGATTATTTAATTGTCGGGGGAGAAAAAAGCAAAACATGGAAGTATGGTCAGTATGGTACTAAGATTAGAAAAGGTTTAGACTTAAGAGAGAAGGATGAAAAGATTTTGATTATCTCAGAAGAAGACTTCATGAGATGCATAGGAGGATAAGACAATGTCTATTGATGTATGTATTAAACAGAAGGGATTATTTAAAAAGACTATTCCATTAGATGTCATAGTCGGTGATGAATTGGCTTTTGGAATCAATGATGGTATGAGAATGGTGGGGGATGACCAGGAAGGTAATATGATCTTCTATAATCCAAATTCTATCGGAAGAGGTTTTCATATTTCATGGGATGAAGAAGAAAAGAATGAATTAAACCTACGCTTACTCAATCCTACTACTACAGATGAAATGCGTTCTTTCTTTAACTGCTTAAGAAGAATTACTAGTTACTGGAAATGCAGTGTTACTATTGATGGTATAGAAGAAGATATAGATGAGTACTTATCACAGGAAGATGATCTTATTGCCTTCAATCATCGCGTTATTAAAGAAGTATCAGAAAAGATTGCGAATGGTGAAACAGATTCTCTTACTTTAATGAGTACTATGTGGCCATTAGTGATTGGTAAGGATGAAGCAGAACAGTTTATTCTTAATCCACATCTATTCTCTTCATGGATGCATGAACTTCAAAGTCATGACTATTATTATGCAAAACCACAATTCTTTAAGACAGATCAGGGTATTAAAGGCATCTATGCATTAACTGAAGACTGCCCTACTTTACTCCCTAATAAACCATGGGTACCTGTAGGGTATCAGAATCCAGAAACAGGTGAAAAGCTAGAATGTGATTATTATGAAATAGCTCTTTATTCTACAACAGAAGAAAGATCATTGGGTACGATTCCTTTTGAACGTATATTTACACTAGGTCCAGATTACATCAACTATTATGATGGTAATACTGTACTCGTGAATAATCTCCCCTTAGAGGTCATGAAAAGACTAGAACACAGTCTGGATTAGAAACATATAAGTCATTGTACCTAGAAGAATAGAAAGTAATGTACTATGTTTCCATTTATGGATACATACTACCACTATAAGTGCTATGAGTTCTGGAATACCATAAGGGGCTTTTAGAACGGATACACTTTTCAAACAATACACCACTAACATTGGTATGATCGCATAAGGTAGTACTTTACCTAAATAGAGAATACTATCCGGTGTATGTTTACTAAAAACAATAAACGGAAGAGCACGGATAAGAAGTGTGACTATTGCAGCAGTAAGAATAATAAGTATGGCATGCATTAGAGATCACTCCTTTCTAAGCTCTTTTTTTCTATGAATAATGCGATTGTAATAAGAATCATAGAAGGAATCAGGAACTGATTAGGCCCAAAGAGTAATAAACAGAATATAGAAATAATAAATCCTGTGAAGGCTGGAAGATGCTGTTTTGATTTCTCTAGTTGTTCTACTAGGATGATGACAAATAATGCAGTCATCGCAAAATCTATCCCTGTTGTATCAAAAGGAATAATATTCCCGAGTACTGAACCTATAATACTCCCTGCTATCCAGGATAACTGATTGACAAGAGAAACGATAAAGAAATAGTCTTTACGATTAATATCATCAGGAAGATCAGGAGAGCAGATTAAGGAGTAGGTTTCATCTGTTAATGAGAAGATCAAATAAGGCTTTCTCCACCCTGCTTCACTATATTCTTTTAACATAGTAATCCCATAAAAGAGATGTCTGATATTGACCATAAGAGTCATAATAGCAGTTGTAATGATAGAAGCACCTGTTGATAGTAGATTAATTGTCACAAACTGCATAGAACCAGCATATATACCTGTACTCATTAAAACTGCCCAGCCCCACCCATAACCTTTATCTTGCAGTAATAAGCCAAAACCAATACTTAAGACAATATAACCAGTTATAACAGGGAGTGCAGATTTAATTGAATAAATAATTGTTTTCTTATTCATATATTACCTACCTCCTTAGTTGGTTTATACTATAATAACTATATATCATTCTTGATGTCAATGATATAATAGTAACAGGAGGTGCTCTTATGAGATTAGACACAGTACATCATATTGCAATCATTACAAAAGATTATGATCAAACAATTGACTTTTATGTCAATAAATTAGGTTTTAAGATTATTAGAGAAAATAAGAGAGAGGATAAACAGGATATCAAGTTAGATCTTCAACTTGGAGATATGGAGTTAGAAGTATTTGTTAAACCTGATGCCCCACTTCATCCTTTCCCTGAAACTGCAGGACTGAGACATCTGGCTTTCAAGGTAGAAGATGTAGAGGAAACAGTCAAAGAATTAAATGCATTAGGTATTGAAACAGAACCAATTCGTTTTGACACATTTACAGGCAAGAAAATGACATTTTTTAAAGATCCTGATCAATTGCCTTTAGAAATCCATGAATAATAGAGAAAAGCTGTTAGAGAACTATGTGCGTTTGTCTGGTATATCATTTCATAATAATGTAGCCTTTGCGCATACGAAGTATCAGGTGAACTGGAAAAAAACAGCTCTTACTATGTGGTTAGGTCATATAGTAAGCAAGAAAACAGAATTCTATGTATTAAGCTTTGAACGTGAGGGAATTACCTTTATGCAATATGATAATCTGAAGTTTCTAGATGGTGTTTACTTCTTTGATTATCGTTTTGTGACAGATTTTAAAGTGAAAAAGAAAGGGGCTGAATCAGAGATGCGCTTCATGTATCAAGGACAGGAAGTTGTATTAATGCTTCAGCGATATGCGGTAGATAGTCCCTGGATCAAAGAATATATGCACTATTTAGAAGAAAATCACTTTTTTTATGATTGATAATATGTTATTATGTTGGCAAATAGAGGTGCATGCGTTAAGAATTCGTTATTAATGGATACAGCCAGATAATGAAGGGGGAGCAAATGCCGAAGAGACAGGGAACTGTATATGAACTGTTATCTGGGGGATAAGAGAAGATCTTATTCACTGTCACAAAATATTTGTGGTGCGCTATTGAATATAATGAAGACTACTAATTATATTGCAATGGCCCCATTGCAATATTTTTTTATAAAAAAATGGAGATGATGAAGATGAACAGTGTGATTACAAGATTAGAGATTGAAGAAGACATTATTCAAGTGAAGTTAATGAATGTTGAAAAGAATCCTCTCTTTGTGGCTGATGTGTTTGAAACAATTAGTCGTGAAGGTGTGAACATCGATATGATCTCATCAGTCATGCTAGAAGATGAAATGCGTATTGATTTCACATGTGATGCAAAAGCACAAAGTGCTTTAAACAAGGCTATTGAAGAAGTTAGGAAGAATCACCCACGTATTGGTGTATTTGCATCTAAGAATGTAGGTAAGCTTGTTGTAGAAGGTCATATGGAAAATGAAGTCGGTTTTGCAAGTAAGTTATTCAAAGTTCTAGGTGATAACCAAATCCCATTTGCTCAAGTGACAACAAGTGAAGTATCTATTTCATATGTTATAGAAAAGAAATATTTAAAGAAAGCATTAGAAAAAATTCAGGAGGAATTAGCATAAAATGGAACCAATTTTTGAAGGTACAGGTGTTGCATTGGTATTACCAATGTTTGAAGATGGAAGTATTGATTATGAAGGTTATAAGAGACAGGTACAGAGAATGATTGATGGTGGTGTAAAAGCATTACTTGTCAACGGAACTACTGGTGAACCTGCAACTATTGATATTGAAGATGAATTTGAACTCACTAAGATTACAGTAGAAATGGCTAAGGGTACAGGTGTAAAGGTTATTGTAGGTGCAGGTTCTAACTATACTGCACAGGCTATTAGAAAGGCTAAGTTCAATGCTGAAGCAGGTGCTGATGCAAACTTAGTTGTAACACCTTACTACAATAAGACTTCTCAGAGAGGTTTAATTGAACATTATAAGGCTGTTGCTGCGGCAAGTGATTTACCACTTATTATGTATAATGTACCAGGTAGAACTGGTATGAAGATCAGTGTAGATACAGTAGTAGAACTTGCAAAGGTTCCTAATATTGTTGCTATGAAAGATGCAACAGATGATATTGCATATGCAATGGAAGTATTAACACGTACTAAGGATATGGACTTTGATTTATATTCTGGATGTGATGATAATATTCTTCCATTTATCGCAGCAGGAGGTAAAGGTGTTATTTCAGTATTATCTAACCTTTATCCAAGAGAAACAGAAATGTTTGCCCAGGCTGCATTAAAGGGTGATTTAGAACTTGCTAGAAAGATGGCTTATGATTTAAATGATGTTTCTAAATATTTATTCATTGATGTTAACCCAATCATGCCTAAGGCTGCTTTAAAACATATGGGTGTTATTGAAAGTGATATGCTTCGTCAGCCTCTTATTCCAACTACAGAAGAAAATAAGAAGTTATTATTTGATGCAATGAAAGAATTTGAAAGCAAGGGTTATTAAGATGAAAGTATTAGTATATGGTTATGGTTTAATGGGTAAGAAAGTAGCCCATGCAGTGATGAATGATGCAGATTTAGAATTAGCGGGTGTTGTATCTCCTGTGTTTGATGTACAGCCAGAAGTACCTGCATATAAGTCATTAGATGAAGTACAGGATGATATTGATGCCATTATTGATTTCTCACATCCTGCCAATCTAGATAGTATTCTATCTTATGCATTAAAGAATAAGTGTAAAGTTGTATTCGCTACTACTGGCTTTAGTGCAGAAGACTTAAAGAAGATTGAAGAAGCATCTCATGAGATTGCCCTCTTCCAGTCTTATAACACTTCTTATGGTGTGGCTATGATGAATAAGATGGTGAGTGAATTTGCGAAAGAATTCTTTGAACACCATTTTGATATTGAAATCATGGAAAAACATCATAATCAGAAGATTGATTCACCATCAGGTACTGCAGTAATGTTATATGATGGCATTAATAATGCTTTAGATGATTCATTAGAACCTACTTATGATCGTCATTCTATTCATCGTAAGAGAGAAAGAAATGAAGTAGGTATTTCATCTATAAGAGGTGGGACAATCTTTGGTGAACATACAGTCATGTTTGCAGGACAGGATGAAATCGTAGAAGTAAAGCATACAGCTCTTTCTAAAGAAGTATTTGCGAATGGTGCTGTTGCTGCATTAAAGGCATTAATGAATAAAGACAAAGGTTTATTTGATTTAAAAACATTATATTAAGGGGAATGGTATGGTATTACAGACACAGTTTGCTGATATAAAAGGCAATGATTTATATATAGATGGTATTAAAGCATCTGATCTCGCAAAGCAGTATGGCACACCACTTTATGTTATGAGTGAAGGTCATATTAGACATCAGATGAATGAATTAAAGACAAAGTTCATGGATAAGTATGAAAAGGCACTTCCATTATTTGCTTCTAAGTCTTTTAGCTGTCTTGCTATCTATAAGCTTGCAAATGAATATGGTATTGGAATTGACTGCGTATCTGCAGGAGAAATCAGTATCGCATTACGTGCTGGATTTGATCCAGATAAGATCTACTTCCATGGAAACAATAAGCTTCCTTCAGAAATTGAATATGCATTAAGTCATGATGTGACTCATTTCGTAGTAGATAACTTTTATGAAATTGAAAACTGTGAAAAGATTGCAGGGAAGCTAGGTAAGAAAGTAAAGGCAACTTTAAGAATTGTCCCTGGTATTAAAGCTGGTGGTCATAACTATATTATGACTGGTCATAAGGATACTAAGTTTGGCTTTAGTTCTCATTATGGTATCTATTTAAAAGCTATTCAGCAAATCTTAGAGTCTGATAATATCGAATATGAAGGAATTCATTGTCATATTGGTTCTCAGGTATTTGATTTATTCGCTTATGTGAATGCAATGCTTCAGTTCATGAAGTTTGTGAATGAAATCTATAATACATTTGGTGTTGTAACAAGTAAGATCAATGCCGGTGGTGGTTATGGTATTGCTTATACTAAACAGGATGAACCACTTGATTTTGAATCTATTACATCAGAAATCATGAAAGTTATTTATAATGAATATGATAGTCATGGATGGGAACGTCCAGCTGTTATGATTGAACCAGGACGTTATGTTGTAGGTAATGCAGGTATTACACTATATACAGTAGGATGTATTAAAGAAATCCCTGATGTACGTACTTATGTCTCTATTGATGGTGGTATGTCTGATAATATCCGTACACCTTTATATGATGCGAAATATGATGGTATTGTCGCAAATAAAGCAGGAGAAACAAAGACTAAGACTGTAACAGTTGTAGGTAAGATCTGTGAAAGTGCTGATATGATTACTAAGGATTTACCAGTTACAGCTAATATTATGCCAGGAGATATTTTTGCAGTATTCTCTACAGGTGCATATAACTACTCTATGTCTTCTAATTACAACCAGTTACCTAAACCAGCTGTAGTATTCACTTATGAAGGTGAATCAAGAGTCGTTGTAAGAAGACAGACATTTGATGATCTAATTTTATTTGATGAAGAATAGTCATGAGGAGATAGCTAAGGCTATCCCCTTTTTTTATGCATAATTATATATAATATAATTACCGTTACTTTGAAGAAAGTACCATTTTAGGCTAAAAAAAGATTGAAGAAAGTCACATTTTTGGCGAATAAAAGATTGAAGAAAGTCATATTTTGACAGATAATAAGATTGAAGAAAGTTATATATATTTAAAAAGTGAGGAGGTATTCTATGTTTTTTAAGAGAAAAGCGTATGATAAGCTACTTGAATGGAAGCATAACTATTCAGGGCGATATGCAGTTCTATTAGAGGGGGCAAGACGTGTTGGTAAGTCAACTATTGCGGAAAATTTTGCGAAGAATGAGTATAAGTCATATATTTTGATAGACTTTTCAAAAACAACAAATAATATTCTTGAATGTTTTGATGATATAGGTAATCTAAATATATTTTTTCTAAGATTGCAGGCTGAAACAGGAATAACATTATATGAACATGAGTCTCTTATTATATTTGATGAAGTACAGTTATTCCCTAAAGCAAGACAAGCAATTAAGCATCTTGTTGCAGATGGTAGATATAGTTATCTAGAAACAGGATCTTTGATATCAATTAAGAAGAATGTAAAGGATATTCTTATTCCTTCTGAGGAAATGAAGATTCAGATTTACCCAATGGACTATGAAGAGTTCTGTACTGCCATAGGTAGTAATTATGGATTGTTGAAAGATATATATAATATGGGTAAAGCCATTGGTCAGGCTACAAATCGTAAGTTAATGAGAGATTTGAGAATATATATGGCTGTTGGAGGAATGCCACAAGCTGTAGAAGCCTATGTAAATGGTAAAAACTTTTCAGAAATAGATATGGTCAAAAGACAGATTATTAATCTGTATGAAGAAGATTTTAAGAAGATTGATGCATCAGGTAGATTATCAGCTATGTATCATTCAATTCCTGCTCAGCTTGCAAAAGATACAAAAAAATATCGCATAACAACTGCGATAGGTAAGAAGAATAATGTAAGAAGTGAAGAATTGTTGTATGAATTGATTGATTCAAAGACAGTGCTACCATGTTTTAATACAACTGATCCAAAAGTAAGCTTGGCAGACACAAAAGATTTTGATAGTTATAAGCTCTATATTGCAGATACTGGTTTGTTTGTCACACTTATGTTTATTGATCGCCCAGCAACAGAAAATGAAATATATGCAAAACTATTGTCTGATAAGTTACCTATTAATCTTGGCTATTTGTATGAAAATCTAATGGCTCAGATGATTGCTGCATCAGGAAGAGAATTGTATTATCATACTTGGAACAAAAAAGGAAGTACACATTATTATGAGGTTGATTTTCTAGTATCAGATGGAAGTAAAATCAATGTATTTGAGGTAAAATCTTCAGGTATTGGAAAACATGAATCAATCAATGAATTCTGTAAGAAATATTCCAACATTGTGAATAAATCATATTTGATTTCACAAAAAGATATAGGCAAAGAGAATAGTCTATTGTTTAGACCGTTTTATCTTGTACCTTTTTGTATAAATTAACATAAATGTATATGTTTCTTTCTGTCAAAATATCAGGTGTTTATCAAGTGATACGATAGTTAGTTTTGTTGCTACATTAGTATTTGAATTGTAATTAATCTATTATTCGAAATTAGTGAGGTCTTGCGTTTTATTCACGAAAAGTGTATTTAAATCCTATTTTCTTGAATGTAACAAATTAAGTTATATATTGTAGATATATGATATCACATAAGAGAAAGACAAACTATTAGATGTCAATAAATAATCTATTTTTTAGGAATTTATTGAATTTATAGGCATTTGTCTTGATTTAGAGGTGAATCCTCTATAAAAATCCTCTTTCTTTTCTAAAAAAGAGTACACTAAAAAGAACTTTTCAACATCGTATCGTTGAAAGCTCTTACACTAGACTTTTATATACTATTAAATAATCATCGTCTCTTCTAATTTGGTGTATACAAACTTGTGTACTTCACCGTCGATATCAGAATACTGATAGATCTGTTTTCTAGTATTTTCAGGAAAGTCTAATGATATTGAATTGAAGAACGTATTTTGGGTTTCTTCTGGTAATCTCATGATATGTTCATGAAAAATTACAAAGCCGCTTTCGTTTTTCATAATGGAATAGATATATCGTGCAATTTTATTTGCGATTGCGATATTAGCCAGCTTATGTCTTTTCTTGTTTCCATTCTTGATTCTTTCAAACTGTTGTTTGAGAACTGGATTATGACGTCTGGCAAATTCAGCAATCATGTAAATTGCATGTCTGAGATATCTAGAGCCTCTTTTAGAAATCTTGCCCATGGTTTCTACAGACGTTCCAGAGCGCTTGTTTCTAGGGCTTGTTCCCGAATAAGAGACAAAACAGTCTGCGTTTTTAAATCGTTTTATATCGCCAGTTTCAGCAATAACAGTTGCAGCAGTTAAAGGACCACATCCTGTAATTGTAAGAAGCAGTTTATAAGCTGGATTTAAAGAAGCAACATCTCTAATATATCTTTCAATCATTTTAAGCTGACCTTTTATGTTTTTTATGTTTTCAACGAGGTCTAGAATGATACTTCTTCCATAAGAAGAAATATTATCAGGAACCAGAGTATCATGACACAAATCAAAGAGCTTATCGATCTTATCCATCGAACAGCGATGTTTCGTAGCTTCATAAACGACATTGAAGACTTCAAGTCTTGAAGCATTTATGATATCATGTGTCGTAGGATATGAAGATAAGACAGCGATAAAAGCAGCTGATTTAGGTTCGAAAACATATTGAAGTTCAGGAAATAAACAATCACATTGGGCGATGAGACGGTTGATTTCTTGAGAATAGATTTTTTTGATCTGATAATGTCTGTGTACTAAAGCTTTCAAATCTTGATATCCGTTTTTATTTTTAAAAACGTTGTCATTGACATATTGAACATCGGAATCAGTACCAATGATAGTTGAAATGGTTTGAGCATCTAAAGGATCAGATTTAGCAATGTTATGAGCGTTACGCCATTGATTGACAAAATCAGTATTCAAAAATTTGATGCTTTCATTATCATTGAGATTGTCTTTAATAAAGTTATAGACATTAGTAGAATAGATACCAGTAACTTCTAAAGCAAAACAGATACTGGTACAGTTATCATCGGAATAACTTCTTACAGTTTCCAAAAAAGAAGTAACTTCTGATTTAACAAATTTAAAAGATAATTTTTTTCGTAAGAATTTAGGTTTAACAGATCTACGATCACTGACCTTGAGGATAGCAGCATCTGCTTTGCCTTTAGAGGAGTCCATGCCAACATAAAGAATATAATTGTTTTCCATAAATAATGACCTTCTTTCATATGTAATCGGTTTTGAATTGCACCTCTAAATCAAGACAAACGCAACCTCGCAAATACGGAGACAAGTGTAGAAACACTGCTGCAACAAACTAATTCGGGTATAAAGTGATGTCAAGTCTAAAGGATTAAGTCTTTTTGAAGTGGACGTACATGAAGTAGCCACAGGGGGATGGAATAAAACCTTCATTCAAAACAAAACTATTATCTAGAAATTAGAATGTACAATCAATAATGAATAATAAAATTCATTAACTGATTCCGTACATATTATACGAGGAGGATGTGAAATGTTGAAGATGGATAATAGCAGAGCAAAAAAAGTTGTGAAGTATTTTGTAACATCATTTGTTTTAATTTCTTTATTAATTGGTAGTTTTGGCTGTACAAGTAACACAAAAGATAAGGCATCTATTAAGGAAGGTGCAGTATTAGCAAAATCATATGATGAGATAATTGATATGAAACATAATAATAAACAGTTTATTGTCTTGTTCACGTTATTGGATTGTAAATATTGTAATGATTTTCATAAAATGCTGGTCAAATATCTCAAAAAGAATGATATAAAAATCTATGAAGTTGTACTGGATACTGAATTTCCTTTAGATGAGATTTCAAAAAATGTAAGTAATGAATTTCCTAAGTTGAAGTATGCACCAACAATATATCTAATAAATAAAAATAAAATTAAATCTGAGTTCAAGTATGAAAAATCGAATAAGTTAGAAGAACGATTTGATAAGTGGGTTGATAGAATCTGATTTAGGGTTATTGTATTTTATTCAAGAAAAGTGCATTTAAATCAGAAATAATTGAAATTATGCAGATATTAATGTAATTTGTAATTGTAAGAAGTACTTCTACATTAAATATTATCAGAAAGGAGATTTGCTATGAATAAAATAATAACGTGTTTGAATAACAGAGTAGTGAAGATAATTTTGAGTTTAACGCTATTAGTGATGATGGTATGTACTATACCTAAAATATCAGATGTCAATGCACAATCAGGTGAAGGTGTAGATGTATGCACATGGTATAGTGCAAATGGTTTTAAATCATATGCACAGTGTCAAAAATGGTTAGAGTTCAAACAAAAACCTTATAATAAAGCAAATCAAAAGAAAATAATGAAATGTGCAACAAAAGCAGGTATTACTGTAGGTGTTTCAGCTATTACAGATTTATTAGTAGTTAATCCTGCAAAAGCAGTTAAAGATTTCGGAACCACTTTCATTGTGTGTATGTTTGGATATTAGAAGTTAATCACTCATTATGCATAGAAGTGGAAGTAAAAAATTATGAAAAAGAAAGATTATATTCGTATTGCACGTAAAAATATTTCGCTTGCTATTGGTGTTATGATTGCTAATTTAGTAATGAATGAAACAATGACAGTATGTATAGTTAGTACAGTATTAGTAGTAGGCATTTCGCTTATATTTGACATAATACAGTTACGAAATAAAACACAATGATACTTTGAACCTTTAATTTTTAAGGGGGGCAATAGAAAACTTACTTTAAATTATTGGGGGTTTCCACTTGTAAAGGGCAGTCAGAAATGACCGCCCTTTAGCGCACTCATATTACCCCTATTTAAATGTTTTATTTATTCTTTTTCTTATAAGATTCTCTCTTTTTGGTATTAGAGAAGTGTTTTTGCCTCTTATCATGTTATGTATGACTTTATATTTTCTATAGTCCTTAATGTTCATTCTACTGCCGCATTCTGGACAGGAGATAATGGTTCTCTTAAGTGTGATACAATAAATTACTTCTTTTTCATTGATTTCAGTCGTATGAGACTGTACAAAGGATTCATAATCCCTTAAAATAATCCTTAAATCATTATCCAATTTGTGATCTCCTTTCGCTTTGATTTAATATGAGCAAATTAATGATACAGCGAAAGGTTTTTAATTACACAAAAATACCTAAAAAAGTGGGAGCCTTAGGTGACCCCCACAGATTTAAAGGTGCTGTTTCCAAGACCCCCAAATATTTAGAGCGAAGGTCTGACCCCCACAAAAATTAAAGACCCGATACTTTGGAAACCTGCTTCTTTGAGGCAGGTTTTTCAATAAGTAATAGCTTTTACTGTTGAATTTTTACAATATTTTTCATTACAGTTTAAATATCTTATGAATATAATTATAATATATTATATAAGGTGGTGATTGTATGAAGGTATTAATATGCGATGACGATATTCAATTTTCAAATGTATTAGCAAATGATTTTAAAGACTACTTTTTTTATAAATTAAACAATGTAGATATAGAAATTGTGAATTGTGATTTTAATTCTTATAAAAATTCTCAAGCAGATGTTTGTTTCATGGATATAGATTTGGTTGGAGAAAATGGAATTCATATTGTGAAAGAAATGAAAAAACATAATAAGAACTTAGTTGTAATATTCGTATCTGTAAGAGAAGATTTGGTATTCAATACCTTCTCTGTTGAACCATTTCAATTCATCAGGAAAAATCATTATCAAAGTGATCTGTATGAGGTGTTTAGACAATTAAATGGAAAAATAAATAGGAAGTATGCAAAAATTATGATTCGTGATAATAAACGTTTTATTTATCTAGCAGTAGATGAAATAATAACAGTTATTATATTCATGCATGATTTGATTATTAATACATCTAGAGGCACGTACTACTCTACTGGTACATTAAAACACTTTTATGAGAAAAATAAGAAAACAAGTTTAGTACAAATTCAAAAAAACATGATTATTAATATTGAAAAGATAAAATCAATATCAAAAAATAACATCATATATGAAGATGGAAAAATATATGAAATTGGAAGAGTCTATAAAGACGATTTCAAAGCAAAGTATGAGGAGTATATATATGATAGTTGATTTTTTGATTGCAGTAATAATTGATGAATTAATTTTATCAATATCTGTGGCTTATTTTTTCAGAGTCAAACATGCCATATGCTATATTCTCTCTGTGATAATGATTTCTGTTATAGAAACGTGGACTTTTTCGTTAATGTATATTAATAATGTTGTATTGATTACTTTTGTGATTATGACACATTTGATTTTACTGATGCTGATTGATAATGACAATATTATCCAAAAGTTATCGTTCATATTGTTTTTTATGTTTATTCTACTATGTTCAAATTATCTTCCTCCATATGTTTATTCAGTAGTAAATGGTGAGGTTCTAATTAAGTCAAATGAAATACACATGAATTTTATTACACTGATGTTTTTATCTAGATTTATATTTGCTAATTTTTCTTTGTTCTTTTGTACATATTTCAAAAGAAGGAATTATAGTTTTATAACCGATAAATACCAAGTTGTTATTGCAATCATGTTAGACATGATTTTTATTTTCACTTTACTAGGTGAATCATTGGTATATGAAAGTATGTCTAGAATTGTTGTATTAATTATTATGTTCCAGTTGACCATTTTATCGGTATTATTTTGTGTGCTTTACAATAAAATACAGATGGGAAATAGAGAAAAAATAGAATTGATAAGAAAAACTTCAAAACTGGAATATTTGAGAATGAATCGTGATAATATAAGTCATATGTATGATACAATCGTTTCAAAAGAACATAGTATGATTTATTTTTTAAGGAAGATTAAAATGCTTCTTAATTGTAAAGAGTATAATAATGAGAATACAATCAATTTGATAGATGAAGAAATAAGTAAGATTGTATCGTATAGATTTATTTCTAATACAGGTAATCCTAGTTTTGATATTGAAGTAGCCAATAAAATAAATTTACTTAAAGAAGAAGGTTATGATTTTAAAATTATTTTCATGATAGGTATTGATTCTGCAATCAATAATAAGAATGTTATTGAAGAAGTAAATCAATTTATTGATTTTGTTTCTTTATACTCAAAATCAAAAAAGATAGAATTAAGAATAAAGAAGCAAGATAATTTATTGCTTATAAAAGCAATATCACTATACAGAGATGATATTCCAGACAGATATCATAAGAGGTCAATAGATGGCACAGAATCAGAATCACTTAATGAAGTGATTTATTTATGAGAGGAAAATCATATGGAAAAACAAATGAAATGTAGTCATTGTGGGCAGGTTTTTACTACTATTCCAGATAGAAATAGTTTTGGAGAAGTATGTCTATGTAATACCTGTTTACAACAAGTACCTAATCTCACAATCACATCAACTAAACTGAAAAGTACTCATCTTTCTACAAAGCAGCTGGATGAAGCTATTCAGGCAATTGATCAACAGTTAGATAAAGGTCATTTTTCTCAAGATATCAAAGAAGGAATTCATACATATTTTGATAAGTATTACAAACAACGTCAAAGTATGGATGAACAAAAAGAAATCAACTCAAAACTAGATCAAATCATAGAAAAAAATACTTCTAATGATTCGATGACGGAAGATAAGTTCACAGAATTATTAGAAGAAAGAAATAACGATTATAACTTAGATTCTATTTTAGAATGTAATGATCTTTATGAATATGATGTAGTTACTGTTCATGATTCTCATGGTAGAACAGATACAAATAGTTTGAAGAAGACATTAATAAGATATAGTGTACAGGGCTGGAGACTAAAAACAGCTTTCACAAATGAAATAGGCAGTAATATGGTAGGAGGTGCTATTGTAGGTGTTGGTATAGGAAGCAATAGTACAAGTGATGAAGTTGTGCTTATTTTTGAAAGAAAAATAAGAAATGCGAAGAAATAAGAATAGACCGAGCAAGTTGCTCGGTCTATTAGTCTACATATTTCTCTAAGAAATGAGTAATATTGCTTTGAACAAGTTTCTTCTCTTTATGATAAGATTCACCATGTGCGGCATCATTCACAATAAGTAATTTCTTTTCTGCTTGACAGGCATTATAGAGTTCTAATGCCATGTAAGTAGGCACAAAGTGATCCTGGTTACCATGTATAAATAATGTAGGGGTTTTAGACTTCTTGACTTGATTGACTGCACTGGCCTGTTTGAAGTTATACCCTACTGTCTTTTTGGATAATAATGTAGCACTAGGAAGTAATAAGAATGGTGGACATCCTTTATTCTTTAAGTAGTATTTGAATTCATCATAAGCACTTGTATAGCTGCAATCAGCGACAATAGCTTTCACATTATCAGATAATTCTTCACCACTTACCATGAGTACTGTTGCCCCACCCATGGATATACCATGTAAGACAATACTCATTGGTTCATTATGGAAGTACTCTTCCATTTTTTTAATCCATTCTAATATATCTAAACGGTCCAACCATCCAAAACCAATATAATGTCCTTCTGACTGTCCATGTGCTCTATTATCTGGAAGAAGGATATTATAACCAAGTTCATGATAGAAACGAATATAATATGCAAACTCACGATAATGGTAAGAATGGAATCCATGAACACAGATCACTAATTTATTAGAATCAGGATAAGGAAGGAACTGCCCTTCTAGCTTTAATCCATCATAAGAAGTGATTTCCATATCTATAAATGTCTGATGATCTAGCCATTGTTTATCATCTTCACTCATTGGATGTTTTAATCCTACTTTTTCTTTTTTGCGTCTTGTACATACTTTTTCTATCGCAATGCGCCCTGCTGCAAGATAAGTGGCAGATGCCGCAGCGGCTGCGCCTATTGTACCAATAACTACATTCTTCTTTTTCACGACAAAATACCTCCTTTTATTCATTATATAAGATATTTTATGAAGAATTCATGTACAAACGATTAAGTTTGAATAAATAATTGACAGATAGGTCAAAGTGTAAGTAGAAAAGGGTATGTTTGAAAGCGATAAATATATGTTTTTAAGAAAGTTTTTGTGTTAGAATAATACCGATATGAGGTGATTTTAATGACACAGGTTATAGAACCAGAACAGATGGATTTATTAGTAAGTGCAGTAAGAGATGGGAAGATTGTTGCATTTCCTACGGAAACTGTTTATGGCGTTGCCTGCTTATTCGATGATTTGAAGGGTCTTGATAGAATTATGGAAATCAAGAAACGTAACCCGAATAAAGCAGTGACTCTTATGTTGTCAAAAAAAGATGATGTAAAGAAGTATGGCTTAGTAGACGAGGGTACCCAGAGAGTGATTGATAAGTTTATGCCAGGTAGAATGACAATCGTATTAAAAAGACTGGATAGTGTGGATTCGAGACATGTTAGTGGAAAAGATACAATAGGTATTAGAATCCCAGACAGTTCTTTCGTTTTGTCACTCATTGATCAGACAGGGCCTTTATCAGTAACAAGTGCTAATTTATCTGGTCAAGGGAATACAACAAACGAAAAAGAAGTACTTGCACAGCTTGATGGACAGATTGATATGGTTGTCAGAGGACAGACTGCTTCGGCAACTGCATCTACAGTCGTGGATTTAAGTCAAGGTGATGTGAGAATACTAAGAGAAGGTTTAATTACCAAAGAAGAAATCGAGGAGGTTTATTATGAAAATTGCAGTCGCTTGTGATCATGGTGGATTACGTTTAAAGAATGTTCTTATTGATGAAATGAAGAAACAGGGTTATGAAGTTGTAGACTATGGTACTTATACTGAAGACTCTTGTGATTATCCTGATTATGCATCTAAGGCAGCTAAAGCTGTTGCATCAGGAGAATGTGAGAAAGGTGTCGTTGTTTGTGGAACAGGCATCGGTGTATCAATTACATGTAATAAGGTAGATGGTATCCGCTGCGCATTATGTCATGATGTATTTAGTGCGAAAGCGACAAGAGCTCATAATGATACTAACATGATTGCAATGGGACAGAGAGTTATTGGAGAAGGACTCGCTGTTGAGATTCTTAATGCATGGCTACATACTGATTTTGAAGGTGGAAGACATGTTAAGAGAATTGAAAAAATGATGGCTTTAGAAAAGGAGTAAGTATTATGAGAGATACAGAAGTATTTGCGAGTGTTGAGCGAGAATTGAATAGACAAAGAAACAATATTGAATTGATCGCTTCCGAAAACTTTGTATCTAAAGAAATTATGGAGCTTGCGGGCTCAGTTCTAACAAATAAATATGCTGAAGGATATCCAGCTAAGAGATATTATGGTGGATGTCAGTTTGTGGATGAAGTAGAAACATTGGCACAGGAAAGACTTAAGAAGTTATTTGGCTGTGAGTATGCAAATGTTCAGCCTCATTCTGGTGCACAGGCGAATACAGCTGTTTATTTTGCTTTATTACAGCCAGGTGATAAAGTACTAGGTATGTCTTTAAATGATGGTGGGCATTTAACTCATGGACATCCATTAAACTACTCTGGTAAGACTTATGAATTCCATGCTTATGGTGTTGATAAGGAAACAGAAAGAATCGATTATGATGAATATAAGAGAATGTGTGAAGAAATCAAACCTAAGTTAGTTGTTGCAGGGGCAAGTGCTTATGCAAGAACGATTGATTTCAAATTCATGGCTGAAGTAGCACATAGTGTTGGCGCTATCTTTATGGTAGATATGGCACATATCGCTGGTTTAGTTGCTGCAGGAGATCATCCATCTCCATTCCCTTATGCAGATATCGTGACTACTACAACTCATAAGACTTTAAGAGGTCCTAGAGGTGGTGTCATCATGTGTAAGGAAAAGTATGCAAAAGATATTGATAGAGCTGTTTTCCCTGGTATGCAGGGTGGACCTCTTATGCATATTATTGCCGCTAAAGCAGCTTGCTTCTATGAAGCATTACAGCCTGAATTCAAGGAATATAGTCATCAGATCATTAAGAATGCGAAAGCTTTAGAAGAATCTTTAAAGGAAGAAGGATTCCGTCTTGTAACGGGTGGTACTGATAATCATCTATTACTTATTGATGTAAAGAGCAGCTGTGGTATTACAGGTAAGAAGGCTCAGAGATTACTTGATGAAATTAATATTACAGCTAATAAGAATGCGATTCCTTTCGATACAGAAAAACCTTTCAAGGCTTCTGGAATCCGTGTTGGTACACCAGCAATGACCACAAAAGGATTCAAGGAAGATGACTTCAGAGAAGTTGGAAAGATTATTGCCTATCGTTTAAAGAATGAAGAAACTGATGAAGTAAAGAATGAATGTCTTGCAAGAGTAAAGAAGTTAACTGATAAAGTGACTATGTATGACGATATTAAATACTAGGAGGCCATAAGATGGTTAAAGTACTCAATCATGCATTAATTAAACATAAACTCTCAATTATGAGAGAAGAAAAGACATCAAATTATATTTTCAAGCAGAATCTTGATGAAATCGCAATGTTGATGGCTTATGAAGTCACAAAAGATTATCCTTTAAAAGAAAAGGAAATTGAAACACCTATTTGTAAGACAACTGGTTATGAACTAGATAGAGATATTATTCTTGTACCTATCTTACGTGCTGGTGTGGGTCTTGTGGATGGCTTCAGAAGAATCATGCCAACTGCGAAAGTAGGTCATATTGGTATGTATAGAGATGAAAAGACATTGATTCCTCATGAATATTATGCTAAATTTCCTAAGGGATTAGAGAGCGCAAAGGTTATTGTTCTTGATCCTATGCTTGCTACTGGTGGTTCAGCGGATATGGCTATCCAGAATATTAAAGATCGTGGTGCGAAGGATATTGAACTTGTCTGCCTTGTAGGTGCACCTGAAGGTGTGAAATACATTGAAGAACGTCATCCAGATGTGAAGCTTACTTTAGCTGCATTAGATGAAAAACTAAATGACAAGGGATATATTGTACCAGGTTTAGGAGATGCGGGAGACCGCTTGTTTGGTACTAATTAATGGGATTTGATGAATATGAAGTAAGAAGAACTTCTGTTAAAGTATTTCTTGCAGGATTGATTCTTGCAGTACTACTTTCCATCATTCTTCATTCAATCAGCTACTGCGTAGGATTTGTATTAGGTTATCTCATTGATTTATTAATTTTACAGATCAATATGAAGATGACTGATACAATACTTTCTATCCAGACTGCAGGTAAGACAATTGCGGTTATGTTATTTATGGCTAAATTGTTTATTTTTGCCGCTGGTTTTGCGATAGCTGGATTCTTTCCAGAAATAGTAAACATGTATACTGTATTTCTGGGCTATCTAGTAGTAAAGATTTCTATTTATATACATGCATATGGAGAAAGGAGGCGTATGAGATAATGAAAATCACTATTCAGCCAGAACTGATATCATCATTGATTGTGACTGTGCTACTTTCTATTTTCTTTGTTTATGCAGGTAAAAAAATAAGAGAAGCAGATCCAACTAAGAGACCAAAAGGTGTGGTCCTTCTTGTTGAAACCGCCATTAAGATGGTTTATGACTACATGGGAACAATCATGCCTAAGAAATATGCGAAGAACTACTATCCTTATTTCTCTATGTTATTTGCATGGCTGTTGGTATCTAACTTATTTGGATTAACAGGTTTTGATGCGCCAACTACTAACTACTCAATCACGTTATCCTTAACATTAATTACATGGGTATTAATTCAGATCAATGCGATTAAGTATCAGGGTGTTGGCAGTTATATTAAGGGAACTTTGATTCCCCCAACAAACCTATTTGGTTTGGTTTCACCATTGATTTCTATATCAATGCGTATTTTCTGTAACTTATTGAGTGGTACATTTATTATGGCCTTAGTATATCAGGCAACATCATTCTTAAGTTATAAGTTGATTCCATTCAACTTTTTAGGACCAGTGGTAGCACCACTATTACATTGTTATTTCGATGTATTCTCTGGATGTGTACAAGCACTGGTATTCGTTACACTATCTTCAATTCTGATTTCTAATGAAAATCCAGATGAAGAATAAATGAAAAAATGTCAATAGGAGGAAATTGATTATGACAAGAGGTTTAATTGCAATCGCTGCTGGTATTGCAGTACTTGCAGGTTTAGGTACAGGTATTGGTGAAGGTTTAGTTGCCGCTCATGCAGTATCTGCAATTGGAAGAAATCCTGAGGCTGAAAGCAAGATCCGTACTACTATGATCTTAGGTATCGCCTTAACAGAAACAGTAGCCCTCTATGGTTTACTTATTTCTTTCATCTTATTATTCGTATTCAAATAAAAAATAGTTTAAGGAGGAAAAAACTATGCCAGATATAGCCGCAAAGTTATTTCCAAACCCTACCACTATGATTGTTCAGTTATGTTCCACTGCAATCATGCTTCTTCTGTTCAAGAAATATTTATGGAATTATGTATTAGAATTCTTCCAGAAGAGAGCTGATTTTATAGAAGGTAATATCAATGATGCGAAGGCTAAGAATGAAAAAGCATCTGAATATCTTCTAGAAAGTGAAAAACAGGCTAAAGAAGCTGCAAAACAGTATAAAGAAATCATAGATCAGGCTAAGGAAGATGCCGTAAAGGCTAAGAGTAAAATCATGGATGAAGCTAACAAGCAGGCTCAAGAAAAGATTGAACAGGCTCGCCATGAAATTGAATCTGAAAAGCTTGCAGCACAGGATGAAATGAAGAAAGAAATTGTGGATGTTGCTGTTGAAGTGGCTACTAAAGTCATGGATCAGAATATGAATACTGAAGCCAATAAAGCTTTAGTAGATGATTTCGTAAAACAGGTTGTTAACTAATGGATGCAAATGTTGCAGAACGTTATGCTGAAAGCTTATATCAGTTAGCGTTAGAAGATCATGCGCTAGAAGATTATCTAGCAGACATGAAACTAGTTGATACAGTTTTAGAAAGTAATCCAGAATTTGAAAAATTCTTCTCTCATGTGCTTGTAGATGATGAAGCAAAGTGTGCATTACTCGATAAAGGTTTTGGCACTTCAGTAAATCATTATGTATTGAATTTTCTTAAACTGCTTGTAAAGAAAAGAAGAACAAGATATATTGCGCCTATTACAAAAAGCTTTATTAAGATGAGTAATAAGCATCTTGGTATCGAGGAAGGCGTTATCTTCACACCTTTCGCATTAAGCGATGAACAGGTTAAGACAATTGAAGAAGCGATTTCTCAGAAAGAAAACAAAACAATTACTTTAAGAACTGTTGAAGATAAGACACTTATTGGTGGTGTTAAGGTTCAGATTGAGAACCGTGTCTATGATGGCTCATTAAAGAACAAAGTCAGCAAGCTCAAGACTGAGCTGTTGAGAAAGTAGGTGACGCAAGTGGCATTAAGACCCGATGAAATCAGTGCTTTAATCAAAGAGCAGATTAAGCATTATGATGATGTCATGGAACAGAAAGACGTCGGAACAGTTATGACTGTTGGTGACGGTGTCAGTGTTGTTCATGGTTTAGACAATGCAATGCTAGGTGAATTGATCCTTTTCCCAGGTGATGTTTATGGTATGGTCATGAACCTAGATGAAGATAGTGTTGGTGTTACTTTATTAGGTAATGCGGACGAAATTAAAGAAGGCGACGAAGTAAGACGTACAGGTAAGATCATTGAAGTACCTGTAGGTGATGCAATGCTTGGTCGTGTCGTTAACCCTTTAGGACAGCCTATTGATGGTCAGGGTGAAATTATCACTACAAAGACTAGACCAATCGAAAGAGTGGCTCCTGGTGTTATGACAAGAAAATCAGTAGATCAGCCAGTACAGACTGGTATCACTACTATTGATGCAATTATTCCAGTTGGTAGAGGTCAGCGTGAGTTAATCATCGGTGACAGACAGACTGGTAAAACAGCTATCGCTGTTGATACAATCATCAACCAGAAAGGTCAGAATATGTACTGTATCTATGTCGCAATTGGTCAGAAGAACTCTACAGTTGCACAGGTTGTTGAAAAATTAAAGAAGGCAGGCGCAATGGATTATACTGTTGTTGTTTCTGCATCAGCTTCTGAACTTGCTCCAGTTCAGTATATTGCTCCTTATGCAGGTTGTGCTATTGCTGAAGAATGGCTTGACCAGGGTAAGGATGTATTAATCGTTTATGATGATTTAAGTAAGCATGCCGTAGCTTATCGTACAGTGTCTCTATTATTAAAGAGACCACCAGGACGTGAAGCTTATCCAGGTGATGTATTCTACTTACATTCAAGACTATTAGAAAGATCTTGTCGTTTAAATGAAGAAAATGGCGGAGGTTCTATCACTGCCCTTCCAATCATTGAAACACAGGCAGGGGATATCTCAGCTTATATCCCTACTAATGTTATTTCTATTACTGATGGTCAGATCTTCTTACAGCAGGAATTATTCAATGCTGGTTTCAGACCTGCCATTGATACAGGTTTATCTGTATCACGTGTAGGTTCTACAGCACAGATCAAGGCTATGAAGCAGGTTTCTAGAAACTTGAAGTATGAATTAGCACAGTATGAAGAAATGCAGTCATTCGCACAGTTTGGTTCTGACTTAGATGCAGCAACTAAGAATGCGATTGAACATGGTGAACGTGTACGTGAAGTATTAAAACAGGCACAGTATGCACCAAGAGATGTTATTGATCAGATCATTACTCTATTTGCACTTGAAAATGGATTCGTTAAGAATGTTAAAGTGGAAAAGGTACAGGAATACATGGATGGTTTGGTAGAGAAGTTTGCTGTTGCACATAGTGATCTTCTTGATGAAATCAGAGAAAAGAAAGTATTATCTGATGAATTAACTGCTAAGTTGAAGGAAGCTGTTAAGGCTTATACAACTCAGTTCGAAAACTTACAGAAAGCTGAGGCTTAATTATGGCTGGGCAGATGCAAGCCATCAAGCGTCGTATCAAATCAATTGAATCTACTAAGAAAATCACAAGAGCTATGGAACTTGTTGCTAGCTCTAAGCTTTCTAAGACTAGAAATCAGTTGAATGACATGAAGCCTTATTATACACAGGTAAAGGATACTTGTGCACAGATCTTATCTTCTGCAGGAAATGATATTGATTCTCCTTATTTGGTATTAAATGATAAGGGTGAAGATGTTTATATCGTTATCACTTCTACTTTAGGTTTATGTGGTGGATATAACTCTAATATCTTTAAGCAGGTTGAAGCATCAGTGAATGATGCCAAGAAGATTATCGCGATTGGTAATAAAGGCTTAAATCAGTTTAAGAAACATTTTAAAGGTGAAGTAGATGGTACTTATGTAGACCTTAATACGACCCTTGATTTTAGAAGTGTTGTGAGATTAGTTGCGTCACTTCTAGAAGGCTATAAGAAAAAAGAAATTAAGTCTATTCATATTGTATATACAGAATATGTGAATGATTTAACTTTCGTACCTAGAGATGTGACTCTTCTTCCACTTAAGGCAGAAGATCTTGTCTCTGATAAGAAATTCCATAAAGATACATTGTTTGAACCAAGTCCTGAATCAGTACTTGGAAGCTTAATTCCGATGTATTTACAGGCCGTTATCTATGGTTACTTGATTGAATCAGTGACTGCAGAAAATGCGTCTAGACGAACATCTATGAAGAATGCAACAGACAATGCAAATGAATTAACAGATGAGTTGTTATTAAAATACAACCAGGCACGTCAGAGCGCGATTACGAGTGAAGTGAGTGAAATCGTTGCTGGTGCCAATGCACAATAAGAAGGAGGTGCCATATGTCTTTGAATGTTGGTAAGATTATCAAGGCTCAGGGTCCAGTTGTCGATGTACAGTTCGCTGCGGATAAAGATCTTCCAGATCTAAATACAGCTATCACAATTGATAACCATGGTGAAGAGTTAACTGTAGAAGTTGCTCAGCATATTGGTGATGATATTGTAAGATGTATCGCAATGGGTCCTACTGATGGTCTAACAAGAGGTATGGATGCTGTGGATACTAATGCACCTATTAGTGTTCCAGTAGGTAATAAAACACTTGGTAGAATGTTCAACGTATTAGGACATTCTATTGATGGTAAAGATGAATTGACTGAAGAAAAACATATGCCAATTCATAGATCAGCACCTACATTTGCTGATCAGAGAACAGAAACTGAAATTCTTGAAACAGGTATTAAAGTCGTTGACTTGATTTGTCCATTCATCAAGGGTGGTAAGATTGGATTGTTTGGTGGTGCCGGTGTAGGTAAGACAGTTCTTATCCAGGAATTCATCAACAACATCGCAACTGAACATAACGGTTTATCAGTATTCGCCGGTGTTGGTGAACGTTCTCGTGAAGGTAATGATTTGTATTATGAAATGAAAGAAAGTGGTGTATTAGATAAGACAACACTAGTGTTTGGTCAGATGAATGAACCACCTGGATCAAGACTTAGAGTTGCATTATCAGCACTTACTATGGCGGAATATTTCCGTGATGAACAGGGACAGGATGTCTTACTATTCATCGATAATATCTTCCGTTTCACTCAGGCTGGTTCAGAAGTATCTGCCCTACTTGGACGTGTTCCATCTCAGGCAGGTTATCAGCCAACTCTTGCAACTGAAATGGGTCAGTTACAGGAACGTATTACTTCAACTAAACAGGGTTCTATCACATCAGTACAGGCTGTTTATGTACCTGCCGATGATATGACTGACCCTGCTCCAGCAACTACATTCACACACCTTGATGCAAGAGTTGTACTTGATCGTAGTATTGCAGCATTAGGTATTTACCCTGCAGTAGATCCACTAAACTCTTCTTCTAGAGGTCTTGATCCAAACGTTGTTGGTAAAGAACATTATGAAGTGGCTCATGGAGTAACTCAGATGTTACAGAAATATCAGGAATTACAGGATATTATCGCAATTCTTGGTATGGATGAATTGAGTGAAGAAGATAAACTTATCGTTGCACGTGCAAGAAGAATTAGAAACTTCTTATCACAGCCATTTACTGTAGCTGAACAGTTCACAGGTTTAGATGGTAAGTATGTACATGTTGATGATACAGTAAAAGGATTTAAAGAAATTCTAGAAGGCAAATATGACGATTTACCAGAGCAGGCTTTCCATAATGTAGGTACTATTGAAGAAGCAGTAAAGAAAGCTGAAACTTTAAGTGAGTAAATTTCATTTACATATCGTCACTCCTAAAGGTACCTACAGGGATGTAGACGTAGATATTCTGAACATCAGAACAACTGATGGTCAGATGGGTATACTTGCTCACCATATGCCATTGGCGAGTGGTGTGGAAATCGCCGAAATGAATTATAGGATTGATAAAGACAGATATGAATTCGCTGTTGGTGGTGGATTTGTTTATGTAGATGGTGATAATACTGTTACACTTATTGTGAATGATATTGAATCGCCAGAAGAAATCGATCTACGTAGAGCTGAAGAAGCAAAGGCAAGAGCTGAAGAGAGATTAAAATCAAAGAATCCAGATATCGATTATCAGCGTGCTGAAATTGCGTTAAAGAAGGCTATTACACGTATTCATGTCAAAAACAATTACTAAGATCCAGGGTTAATTCCCTGGATTTTCTTTTGGAGATAGTATGAACGATGATTATGTAAGAGTTAAAGATTATATTCCTGATATATATGTGGAACTACGTTATGCGACAAAACGTAACTTTACTCATACTAAAGTATATGATTTTGATGAAGCGTATTTAAGAAGAGGTACAACACTTAAACTTAAGAAGGTTCAGGAAGAATTAAAAGGATTAGGTTATAGCCTTAAAATCTGGGATGCTTATAGACCATTTACTGCACAACAGTATTTCTGGGAACTAATTCATGATGATGAGTTTGTTGCTGATCCCACAAATGGTCCTAAAACACATAACTTTGGAAATGTCGTAGATGTCACTTTAGTAAAGAGCGATGGAAGTGAAATAGATATGCCTACAGAGTTTGATGACTTTACTAGTAAAGCAAGTAGAGATTATTTATGGTTAACAGGAAGTCCTCTTAAACATGTTCTATTATTAGAAGAAACGATGGAGAAGTATGGCTTTATTGGCTATGAGGGTGAATGGTGGCATTATACAGATGAAGAGTCCTATGAGTATATAGAATTCAATCCAAAGGAAAGACACAGCTAATGATGCTGTGCCTTTTTGATTATGATATAAATGATAATTGTAAGAAGTATTCCAATACATGCACCTGTGGAATCTATGAGAACATCTTTAAAACTTGCACTGCGCCCTCCTACAAAGAACTGATGAAGTTCATCTGAACAGGCATAAAGAAAGCTGATTAGTAAAGAGATACATGCTTTGAAACGTATAGGATATTTTTTATATGTAAACAAAAGTGACATTGTGAGAATACTTAAGATAAAATATGCAAACATATGCGCACATTTACGAATAATGAATTCTAGGAAACCAAAAGCTGCAGGTGATAATGCGGCCACTAAATCATGCCCTGTAAGACTCTTTGAAATATGTCCTAATAGATATAAGACAGAATGAGAAGAAGATGCACTTGCTGGACCTGTTTGGCTAGAGAAAAAGAATATAAGTCCCATCCAGGCAATGATGAGTAGAGTGAGTAGAATACGTAATACTTTTTTCTTCATTATTTTTCTCTCCTTTCTTAGGGTATCAATATACATCAGGCAAAGAAAAAATACAAATGAATAAGAAATTCTAAACAAACATAAGTATATGTATATGTAAGAAATGAAAATACGCTAAAGTGGAATTTAACTTTTCACTTTAGAGAAATGAAAATACTTTCATAAGGGGGTTACTGATTATTCAGGGTGATGGTATAATATATTTATCAGTAATATAGATGTCTAAGGATTCAAAAAAGAGTAGTTAAAACCATAATAATATGAGAACTAAATAGAGGAATTGAATCAATAGAGATCAAACAGACAAAAGAAAATATTTTATGCAAGGCCCTTTCATTTTTCATAAATTTTAGGAAATTATGTGAATTATTTTACCTAAATTGATGATTAATAATGTAGATGTTAAAATTTTTTGATACGCGAAGGAGAGTACATTTATGAAGAAAACATTTTTTAAGTTTTGGGTTATTATTTTATCTTGTTTTATGGTTTTAAGTAATGCATCTCTACCATCCTATAGTGAAGATATCAGTGATAATGAAAAGAATGATATTGCGAATAGCTTTAGATATACAGATGGAGAAACTAGAGAAGGACATTCTATGAGTCTCTTTTCACGTTCAGCGGTTGATTCTTCCTGGCCTAAGGATTCAAAAGCTATCGCAAAAGGTATTGATGTAAGTACCCATAATGAAAAGATTGACTGGAAAAGAGTAAAACAATCAGGTGTTGATTATGCGATTATTCGATGTGGATATGGTACAAATGAAACATCTCAGGATGACAAGAGATGGGAAGAGAATGTAAAGGGATGTGTAGAAAACAATATTCCTTATGGTGTGTATTTGTATTCTTATGCAGATACTGTCGCAAAGGCTTCTAGTGAAGCAGATCATGCGATTCGTTTATTACAAGGTAAGAAGTTAAGCTATCCTGTTTATTATGATTTAGAAGAATATGCAGTGCGTAATAAAGTGAGTAAGACAGGCATTGGTGATATTGCGGAAACATTCTGCAATAAGTTATCTGCAAAAGGATATACAGTAGGTATTTATGCCAGCAAGGATTGGTTTACGAATTACTTAACAGACAGTCGATTCTCTTCCTGGACGAAGTGGGTTGCACAATATAACAGTACTTGTACTTATACGGGTACTTATGATATGTGGCAATGTTCTTCTACTGGTAGCGTACCTGGAATTTCAGGACGTGTCGATTTGAACTATGCGTATAAGACGTTTAATGGTCCATCTAATGTGAATAAACCTCAATATTCTGATGGATTACATCAAGTCAATGGCGGACTTTACTATTATACAAATAACCAGATCAATAAATCATATAATGGTATTGCATCCTATAATGGTAATGATTATCTGGTTGTGAATGGTAAGGTGGATACATCTAAAACTGGATTCACCCAAGCAGGTGTGAACTGGTATATGTTGAGTGCAGGTAAGGTGAATAAGAACTTTACTGACCTGTATTACTACAATAAGAACTGGTTCTATATCAATAAAGGTGTATTGGATTGGTCATTTAATGGCCCGGTTTCATACAACAACAATATCTATTATGTAGAAAGTAGCATGATTACCTGGAAGTATAATAATGTAGCAGCATATAATGGCATTAAATATTACTTCTCAAGTAGTCAGATAGATTATGGATATAATGATTTATTCTATACAGGTGATACCTGGTATTATATAAAAGGTGGAAAAGTAGATACGGGATTCACCGGTCTCTATTATTTCAACAGTGATTGGTATTATATAGAAAATGGACAAATTACCTGGACCTATACAAGTCTAGTTAAATACAATGGAGCCATTTATTATGTTGATCGTAGTATGATTCGATGGAATCATAGAGGCTTAGTAGAATCAAATGGTACTTTGTATTATGTTTCAAATAGTATGGTAGATTATAATTTCAATGACCTTTATGAACAGGATGGAAAATACTACTATATTAAGAATGGTCAGGTAGATAAGAGTTATACTGGTATTTATAAATATAATGGTAAACGTTATTATATTGAGAATGGTGTGATTAATCCACAATATACAGGTGTCGTGGAGAATGGTGGAAATTATCTCTATGTCACTAAGGGGATTGTAGATGAAAATTATACCGCATTAACTTACTATAAGAACAACTGGTATTATTTTGATAATGGTTCAATAAACTGGAATTACAGCAACTTAATTCTTTACAACAACACTTGGTACTATATTCATAAAGGTATGATTCATTGGAACTACAATGGTGTTGTTCAGTACTATCAGACAAAATATTGTGTGAAGAATGGTGAGGTTGCCTGGAATTATACAGGACTTGCACAAAGTGAAGATGGTACTTGGTACTATATTAAGAAGGGTGTTGTAGATTATAGTCATTCAGGACTTATTTATTATAATAATGAATGGTTCTATGTGGATCATGGTGTGATCAACTGGGATTATTGTAGTTTAGTTCTTTATAATAAGAGATGGTATTATGTGGATCATGGTAAGATCAATTGGGGCTATACGGACTTAGTGAAATATGGAGAAACATGGTACTATGTGAGAAATGGTGAAGTAGATTGGAATTTTACTGATGTCGTTTATTATTATGGTACTTGGTATTATGTGAAGAAAGGTAAGCTTGATTGGAACCACACAGGCTTATTCCAACATTCAGGTACTTGGTATTATATAAGAGATGGACGTATCAACTATAGCTATAAAGGTCTTGTTTATCATTCTGGTAATTACTTCTATGTAGAAAATGGTGAAGTTAACTGGAACTTCAATGGTTATGCCCAGGTGAACAATAAAGGAACTTACTATAAAGTAGTTAATGGTAAACGTGTTTAGAAATGATGAGTATGATTGATATCCTCCTATTAGGAGGATATTTTTTATGAGAAGAATTATTTATCTAAAAAAGTGGATAAAGGGATATGTTTAGAGAAGTATTTAAACATTAAATATAATAAAAATACAATCTGATACAAATAATTGATTATAAAGAACTATAAGGGTAAAATAAATATGGGATGATAATCCTATTCTAAAGAAAGGAGGCGACATTTCATGAAGAAACTAAGTAAGTTGTTATTAGGCTTGATTTTATCTTTTATGGTTATTCAGGTACCTCTTGCTTTGAATCATTCTGTTTATGCATTAGATGATGAAACAACAGAAGATGTAATTACACCAAAGTCAGGACTTATGTATGAAGATAATCAGTTTGTCTATTATTCAGATGGGAAAGTAAACAAAGAGTTTAAAGGACTAGCTGAATACAAAGGTGAAAAGTATTATGTACAGAATGGGACTGTAGATACAAAGTTAACTGATGTAGTCTATATTGATGGTACTTGGTATTATATTGATAAAGGTCGCTTGAATGAAAAAACAAGGGATGTTATTTATCATTGTGGTGGATGGTACTTTGTAGAGAATGGTACGATTGACTGGACTTATACAGGTGTAGTAGAACATTGTGGTGGCTACTTCTATGTTGAAAAAGGTCAGATCAACTGGAACTATACTGGTGCATGTAAAACAGATGGTGTTTTATACTACATTCGTAAAGGCTCTCTTGATACGAATAAGAATGGTTTAACATATGTTGATGGGACATGGTTCTTATTAGAAAAAGGTAAGCTAAAGACTGATTATACTGGTTTAGTTCAGTATGAAGGTAGATGGTACTATGTTGAGAATGGTATTCTTAATTGGAATTATACAGGTCTAACAAAGTACTATAGTACATGGTATATGGTTGTGAATGGACAGTTAGACTGGAAATTCAATGATGTCACTTATTACTTTGGTACTTGGTACTATGTAAAGAATGGTGTTCTTGATTGGAATTATACAGGTTTAACACAACATTGTGGTACTTGGTATTATGTAGACCATGGTAGAATCAATTGGGATTATACAGGCTTAACAAAGTATTATAGTACATGGTATATGGTTGTGAATGGACAGTTAGATTGGAATTTCACTAATCTAACTAAATACTATGGTACTTGGTATTATGTAGAAAATGGTAAGCTAAACTGGAACTATACTGATTTATTCCAGTACTTTGGTACATGGTATTGTATTAGAGGCGGTGTTCTTGATTGGAACTATACAGGTTTAGCCTATCATGCAGGTAGTTATTACTACATTAATCATGGTGTATTAGATTGGAATTATTCTGGTTCTGCACAGATCGATGGTAAAGGCAGATACTATGAAGTAGTTAATGGTGTGATGGTTTATAGTGCTTTAGATAAGATGCGTGGATTAGTGCGTAATGAAACAAGTCCTACAAACTATATTATACTTGTAGATAGAGCGGCACATCGTGTAGGTATCTTTAAAGGCGGTAAGAACAACTGGCAGGATGTACAGTATTATAAGTGCTGTGTTGGTAAACCTTCTACCCCTACTGTAAGTGGTACTTATTATGTGGGTATTAAAGGTAAATACTTTAATACAGGCTCAAGAGGTAGATGCTGGTATTATACACAGATTACTGGTAACTACTTATTCCATTCAGTTATCTATGATAGACAGAATACTCCGAAGAAAATTATTGATAATGCGATGGATGCAGCAGTCTCTCATGGCTGTGTAAGATTAGATGTTGATCATGCGAAATGGATTTATGACAACATTCCTAAGAAGACTAAAGTAATTATTTATTAACATCTCTAGGTTCCTCCTATTTAGGAGGAACTTTTTTTGTAGAGTACAATTTAATTGGGAGAATACCTCAATATGATGTATACTTATTCTGTATGAGTGTATCATGGAGGTTTTATGAAAAAAGATAAAGATATATTTGATAGAATCATGGAGTGGAAGATCTTAAGTATCTTTAATCCATTTTATAAGAAATATAAAGAAGTATTACTCTATTTATTCTTTGGTGGTTTAACGACTTTTATTAGCATCGGTTCTTATGCATTCTTTGATATTGGTATGCATATGGATCCAATGATTGCGAATATCTTCTCTTGGATATTAGCGGTATTATTTGCGTATATAACAAACCGTATCTGGGTATTTGATAGTAATGCGGAAGATATGAATGGGATTCTTAAAGAAATGGTTTCTTTCTTTGGGGGACGTGTTGCAACTCTTTTAATGGAAGAAGTCATTTTATATGTGGGTATTAAGTTATTAAGTATGAATAGTATTGGTGTAAAGGTTTCAGCACAGATTCTAGTGCTTATTGGAAATTATTTAATTAGTAAGCTATTTGTATTTAAGAAGTAATGAGGGGTATTTATATGAAAACGAAAAAGATAGAATATATCGATTTGGCGAATGTTATTGCGGCAATTGCAGTTGTATTTCTACATACCAATGGATGTTTCTGGGAATTTAATAAATCAAGATATTGGATTACTGCGAACTTAATTGAAAGTGTATTTATTTTTGCAGTTCCTGTATTCTTTATGATTTCAAGTGTGACATTGATGGATTATCAAAAGAGATATAATACAAAGACTTTTTTAAAGAAACGTTTTTCTAAGACAGTGATTCCATTTCTATTCTGGACATTTGTAGGTCTAGTATTTGATATTGTTTTCTTACACACACTTAAACCATCTGATTTAACTTTAAGAGTTCTAGTAGATGGTATTATTAATAATCAATTTGTGACTATTTATTGGTTCTTTATGCCATTGTTTGGAATCTATTTATCTATTCCTCTTTTTGCATCTATTCCGGAAGAAAAAAGAATCGAGCTATTTAAATATTTATTCATCATTGGATTTATTTTTAATGGAACTATTCCATTCCTTCTTTCTGCAATGCATATTGATATGGCGTGGCCTTTAGGAATTAATGTGGTAAGTGGTTATGCAATTTTTGTAGTTATGGGTTATTTGATTCATAAGATGGATTTTACACCTAATCAAAGATGTATTATTTATGTAGCTGGTTTGGCTGGTTTCTTAATGCATTTTGGAGGTACTTATTTTGAATCTTATGCATTAGGTGGTGTAAGCCAGATCTATAAGAATTTAATGCAGGCCCCTATTTTGATGTATTCTGGTGCGGTTTTCTTATTTATCAAACAGATCAGTAGTAAAGTCATGCAGACTAAAATATCTAAATCTGTACAGTTCATTAAGAAATATACATTCCCTATTTATTTAATGCATTATTACATTATTGAAATCTTAAATAGATACCTACATCTTGCGAATTATACAAAGTCAATTATCTATCGTTTAGGTATGCCGCTTGTTGTGATTCCTATTACGATTATTTTAACGGCATTCATTCGAAAATTAAGAGTGGGAAAGAAAGTATTACCATAATTACACAAAAATTACACATAGATGGCCTTGTAATAAGGTATAATAACGGCAATGAGTGAATTACAGGCCATTTTGTGGTATAGTTAACTTAGTACGAACTTAACAATAAGGATGTGAATATAAGATGTATAAAAGGAAACTAAGAGGATGGGCAAAGCATTTAGACTTTTTAATTGCGGACCTGATTTGTTTACAGCTAGCCATTTTTCTAGCTTACTATATGCGTCATGGAATACTTGATTTATATACTAGATCATTGTATGTCAATATCGCTATAGTTATGACATTATTGGATATGTTGATTATTATATTCTTTAATATTTTAAAGAATATTTTAAAGCGTAATAACGTTACAGAAATGATAAAGGTAATAGAGAAATCGTTATTATTAATGGTTGTATCTACTGCTTATATTTTCTATGCGCAGAAGGATGATGTATCACGTTTAACTTTAGGTTTTACATGTGTATTTGATGCAATGTTTACTTATATTGTGCATTGTGTTATGAAGCCAATTGTAAGACGTAGAAGAAAGAATAATAAGAAGTCATTGATTGTGATTACAGAGTCTGAGTATATTGATTCTATTACAGAGAATAAGAAAACATTTGGTTTAGATGAATATCAGAGTGTTGGATTTGCGATTCTAGATAAGAATATGGAAGGCCAGAAATCAAATGGCTGGTCTATTGTTGCGTCTCAGGATACTGTCATAGATTATGTATTGAGACAGTGGATGGATGAGGCATTGGTTATTCTTCCTAGAGAAGATGTTTTCTCAACTTCTTTAGTTAAAGACTTAGCTGAAATGGGTCTTGCAGTACATGTAGAAATCAGTGAATATAACTCATTAAAGGGTTATCGTAAACAGTTTGAAAGAATGGGTGAAAACCAGGTATTGACTGTCAGCATGAACTCTATTAATGAATACGACTGGATTGCCAAGAGAATACTAGATATTTTAGGTGGTTTAGTAGGCTGCTTAATTACACTCATTCTAACAATTTTCTTAGCTCCTGCAATTTTTATTGCGTCTCCAGGACCAATCTTCTTTAAACAGAAGAGAGTTGGTAGAAATGGTAAAGTGTTCAATATGTATAAGTTTAGAAGTATGTATATGGATGCTGAAGAGCGTAAGAAAGAACTTATGGCGCAGAATAGAGTCAAGGACGGTATGATGTTTAAGCTTGAATATGACCCTCGTATTATTGGCTGTAAGAAGAAAGCCGATGGAACTATTAAGAAGGGTGTGGGTAACTTTATTAGAGACTGGTCTCTTGATGAATTCCCTCAGTTCTTTAATGTATTAAAGGGTGATATGAGTTTAGTAGGTACTAGACCTCCTACTCTTGATGAATGGAATAAGTATGAATTACGTCATAGAGCACGTCTTGCATTTAAGCCAGGTATTACAGGTATGTGGCAGGTAAGTGGTAGAAGTAACATCACTGATTTTGAAGAAATCGCAAGATTAGATAAAGAATATATCAAGAACTGGAAGTTCAGTCTTGATATTCATATCTTATTGAAGACAGTACAGGTTGTTTTCAAAAAAGAAGGATCAATGTAAAGGAGTAATGAATATGCCATCAGTAAAGATTATTATTGCGACACATAAGAAGTATCGTATGCCTGATGATGAGATGTATGTTCCTGTACAGGTAGGTGCAGAAGGTAAAGATGATCTTGGATATACACGTGATAATACAGGTGATAATATTTCTTCTTTAAACCCACAGTTCTGTGAGTTAACAGGATTATATTGGGCTTGGAAGAATTTAGATGCAGATTATGTAGGTTTAGCACATTATCGTAGACATTTTAGAGGTAAGAAGAAAACAAAGGATCCATTTGATTGTGTTCTTACTTCTAAGGAAGCAGAAGAATTATTAAAGGACAATGATATCTTAGTGACTAAGAGACGTAATTATTATATTGAAACAATTTATGATCATTATGTTCATACACTTTATCCAGAACCACTCGATGAAACAAGAAAGATTATTGAAGAGAAGTGTCCAGAATATTTACCAGCTTTTGATAAACATATGAAAGAAAAGACAATGCATGCTTTTAATATGTTTGTGATGAAGAAAGAATATTTTGATGCTTATTGTGAATGGTTATTCGGTATTTTATTTGAATTGACAAAGAGATTTGAAGATGCTGAATATAATAGTTTCCATGCACGTTATCCAGGTAGAATTAGTGAATTATTATTAGATGTATGGATGATGGAGAACGGCTATGCATGTAAGGAAGTGCCATTTGTATACATGGAAAAGATTAACATGTTTAAAAAGGGAATGGGATTTTTAAAGGCTAAGTTCTTGCATAAGAAGTATGGAGAGAGTTTCTAATGAGTTTATTTAAGAGAATAATTACACTTACACTTGTATTAACTATGATGACAGGCTGTTCATTTGTGAATAATGCAGGTGCACAGAAGGTATTTAATTTTGCGGATTCTGGTTATGTGACTTCACTTGATGCATCAAAGGCTATCGATGAAACATCTACGAATGTGATTCAGGCTTTTGGTGATGGCTTATATGCTTATAATGTGAAAAGTAAGTTAAAGCCTGCCATTGCGAAAAGCATGAAAGTCAGTGATGATGGTAAAACATATACCTTTGAAATTAGAAAGAATGTGAAATGGTCTAATGGGGATCCCGTGACTGCAGAAGACTTTGTATATGCATGGAAGAGAGCCTTATCTATGCGTTCTGATGCATCTAAGCTTCTTACCTCTTATGGTGCAGCCATTGCAGGAGCAGATGAAATCTACAACGGTAGAAAGTCTGCAGATACATTAGGGGTTTATGTGAAGGATAAGAAGTTAGTCGTTAACCTCGCTTATAAGACATCACGTTTTATGGATTTAGTGACTCAGCCAGTATTCTTCCCATTAAATCAGAAGTTTGTAGAAGCACAGGGAGATCAGTATGCAACTTCTCCTAAGGCATTATTGTCATGTGGGACATATAAGGTCTCTTCTATCTCTAAAGATAAGATTACTTTAAAGAAGAATAAGACATGTTATATCGCAAAGAAGACAAACATCGATCTTGTGAATATGTATTTTGGAATCAGTAATGAAGACAAGATCAAGATGTTTGATGAAGGCAAGATTGACTTTGCGGCAGTGACTGGTGAAAATGCGAAGAAGTATGATGGTAAAGATTCAAGTACTGCAGATTCGGATAGTGTTATTTGGGATTTAGTGCCTAATTTCAAGGATCAGTATTTATCAGATGCAAGAGTACGTGAAGCAATGTCTTTATTACTTGAAAGAAAGAAATACAATAAACAGGTATTGCATGATGGAAGTCATAAGGCACAGGGATTACTTCCTATGGGAATCTGTTTCAACTCTAATAAGCAGTTTATTCGAGATGCTTCTCGATATAAATTAAAGTATGACAAGAAAGAAGCAAAGAAAACTTTAAGCAAGCTTCTTAATGAATACCAATTGAAGAAATTCACATTTACTTTAACTTATACAAATGATTATCCAGCAACTAAGGCAATTGCGGGTAAGATTAAAGAAGATCTTGAAGCAACAAAACAAATCAAGGTGTATTTAAAAGAAGTAAATACTGTAGATTATAATCAGGCAGAACTTTCTTTATTACGTATCAAGGGTGTATGTAATGATGCTTATGATTATCTAGCCCCTCTTGCAGTCAATAACCAGGGTATTAATCATTATGCGAATAATGAATTCAATAACTACTTTAGAACTGCAGTGAACGCAAAGGATCAAGATGAACGTTACTATGCATTCTTAAATGCAGAAAGAGTCGCAATGCGTGATTATGCATTCATTCCAGTTGTTCATCAGGGACAGAGATACTTAATTAATATGAGTGTCACTGATTTGATTCGTAATTTCTGTGGTGCCCCATATAGCTTTAGATATATGTATATGCGTTAATTGAGGAGAGTATTGTATGATTAATAAAATAAAAACATTTATTCAGAAAATAGTGACTCCTCAAATAGGCTTGGCTGTTTTATCTATTTACTACTTCACACTTTTATTAGATATGACAACTTTAAGCTATAGTTTTGCGAAGGCTGCCACTTTATGTAAGCTGTTGAGATATATTTGTTATGTATATTTCTTGATTATGATTTGTAAGAAATTCAAGTCTTTAGACTTGAATGAGTATAAAGAGAAGATTAAAAATTTTAATAAGAAACAGTACTTTATTGCAGGAGTCGTTATTATCGCATTAGTGAGTATTGTGGCTAATCTAGTTCTTACTAGAAATAAAGCATTGTTTTTCTTATTATTCACATTGATTTATGCAAGCTGTTTTGAGTTTGATGATGTTGTGAATACATTATTCTCTACGCAGTTTATTTCATTGATTCTTATTGTGACATTAAGTTCTTTAGGACTGATGCATGATTATATTAACAACAGAGTCGATGGGACAATGAGACATTCTTTAGGTTTTGGGTACCCTACTTATCTTTCTCAGTTTGTTATGTTTTTGATTCTCTATTATTCATATAAGAAAGATTTCAAGATCAGTCCTGAAAAGTTAGGTTTATACCAGCTGCTTATTGTATTTGTTTATTTCTTAACAGACTCAAGAACAGAATTACTTGTATCAGAATGTATTCTTATCTGTATCTTTATGAAGTCTACAGGTATATTAGGAAGATTTAAGAATATTGTAGAATTCTTTAAGAAGGCTTTTACAGTATGTTTCCCATTATATCCAATTGGAAGCTTTGTGATTGTAATGTTGTATGGGTTAATCTTTAATACAATGAATGTGAATGGCATTGTATTCAAGATTGCTCAGAAGTTAAATAATATATTCTCAAATAGACTTTATCAGACATTCTATGATTTTAAACGTTATGGATTTAGTTTATTTGGTTCGAATATAGATTTAGTTGGGTATTCACTTACTAAAGGAAATGAGGATGCCATTATTAGAAGTAACTTCATTGATAATGAGTATATGAGAATCTTATTTGAAAATGGATGGATCTTCTTTATTGCCTTCTTCACAATCGCAGCTATAGTGATCTGGTATCTTTATAAGAATAAAAAAGATGGATTACTATTTATTTCATTCGTTATTACAACATTCAGTTTATTGAATCCTAGAATTATTTCTATCACATTATCAATATTCTGTTTTATGATTATTCCAGTATTACATGATTTACTATTTAACCAAGGAGGACACTTAGATGAGTAAATATGATTATCTAGTAGTAGGATCAGGTCTTTATGGCGCAATCTTTGCGCATGAAGCAAATAAGAGAGGAAAGAAGGTTCTTGTCATTGATAAGAGACCTAACATTGCAGGAAATATCTATACTGAAGAAGTAGAAGGTATCAATGTACATAAGTATGGTGCACATATCTTCCATACAAATAATAAGGAAGTATGGCAGTATATCACTCAGTTTGCAGAGTTCAACAGATTCACAAACTCACCTGTTGCGAACTATAAGGGAGAACTTTATTCACTTCCATTCAACATGTATACATTCAATAAGATGTGGGGAGTAGTGACTCCAGAAGAAGCTGCTGCAAAGATTGAAGAACAGAGACAGGAAATCAAGGGAGAACCAAAGAACCTTGAAGAACAGGCTATCTCACTTGTAGGTAGAGATATCTATGAAAAGCTCATCAAAGGCTATACAGAAAAGCAGTGGGGAAGACCATGTACAGAACTTCCATCATTCATCATCAAGAGATTACCAGTAAGACTTACTTTTGATAATAACTACTTCAATGCGTTATATCAGGGTATTCCAATGGGTGGCTATACAAAGATGGTAGAAAACATGTTGGAAGGTATTGAAGTAAGATTGAATACAGATTACCTAGAAAACAAGGAAGAACTAGACAGCCTTGCAGATAAGGTTGTTTATACAGGACCTATTGATGCTTACTTCAACTATAAGCTAGGTACATTAGAATACAGATCAGTCAGATTTGAAACAGAAGTATTAGATAAGCCAAATTTCCAGGGAAATGCAGCAGTGAACTATACAGACGCAGAAACACCTTGGACAAGAATTATTGAACATAAATGGTTTGAATTCGGTACACAGCCTAAGACTGTCATCAGTAGAGAATACAGCTCTGAATGGAAACTAGGAGATGAACCATATTATCCAGTCAATGATGAAAAGAATGGTGCCTTATATGCAGAATATAAGAAGCTAGGCGAAGCAGAAACTAAAGTAATCTTTGGTGGAAGACTAGGAGAATATAAGTACTATGATATGGATGCAGTTATCGCAGCTGCATTAGACAGAGTTAAAAAGGAATTTAATTAATTATTTAGGCAAAGATGATGAATCTTTGCCTTATCACAATGGAGGCTTATTATGAAGAGTGTATTGATTATAGGAATGACACCTAATCCTGGTGGCATAGAAAGTTTTTTAATGACCTACTTCAGAAAATTAAAGAACACCTTTAAAATAGATTTCCTTACTACATTTGATACATGTGCTTATAGTCAGGAGATTCTAGATAATGGTTCTAGAATTTATACAATTCAGTCAAGTCAGTTTAAACAGGTTAAAGAATTTAAGCAGGAAATGACAAGTTTCTTTCAGCACCATCATTATGATATTATCTGGTTTAATGCGTGTGATTTAGGTAATTTTGGTTTGTTGAAATATGCTCAGCTTGCTTCTCCTGAAAAAGTGATTGTACATGCACATAATAATGATTTCATGAAGAAAGGTAAAAAAGCACTCTTCTATAAGTTCATGCATTATAAAAATAAAAAGAAAGTAAAACAGTATGCGACTGATTTCTGGGCCTGCTCAGAACTAGCAGGACAGTTCTTCTTTGAAGAAGATATACGTCAGAGTCCTCGTTATCACGTTATTAATAATGCGATTGATACAGATCGTTTTAAATATGACAGAGAGGTCAGAGCCGCTTATCGTAAAGATCTTGATGCTGAAGATAAGATTGTAGTAATGAATACGGCAAGATTCACTTATCAGAAGAACCAGCTATTCTTAATTGATATCTTTTCTGAATTAAAGAAGATGGATGATCGTTTCGAACTTGTATTAGTGGGTGATGGAGAATTAAGAAGTGAACTTGAACAGAAGATTTCTGATTTGAATTTAACAGATAGCGTACAGCTGCTCGGCTTGCGTAGTGATATTCCAGAATTATTATCAGCCGCTGATATATTCCTCTTCCCTTCTCGTTTTGAAGGATTTGGTATATCATTATTAGAAGCACAGGCTTCTGGACTGTTATCCTTTACTTCCAAGACAGTTGTCCCAGAAAGTGTAGGGATTACAGATTTACTCACATATATTTCATTGGATGAATCTCCTAAAGAATGGGCTGATATCATTTATGGACAGTTCATCAAGAGAGACATTGAAAGAAATAAATATACGGATGTCATCAAAGATAAGGGATTTGATATTTATACTGAAGCTATGAAATTAAAATCCTACTTAGATGATTAAAGAAAGGAAAACAGTTATGAAAAAATATTATTTACAGGTTACTATCGATTCTAATTTGGATGCAAGTACAAAAGCTGTCCAGGATTGTAATAAGATTCTTCATCAGAATGGATTTGCACCTTTTGAAGTCAACCTTTATAAATCAGGAAATAAGTATATCAAGAAGGTACATAATTTTCTTGCCTTCAATCATTTAAATAAAATTGATGAAGGTGCGCTACTTGTCGTGCCTCACCCTCTTTATGTGAATAAGAGATATATTGATATCTTAGAAAAAGTAAAACAGAAAAAGCATATCAAGCTTGCATTTCTTATTCATGATTTAGACTCATTAAGAAAGTTATTCTTAAATGCACAGGATGATTTTGAATATATGGATCATAAGATGTATGACATCTCTGACTATATTATTGCGCATAATGATTCTATGATTGAATACTTAGTATCACAGGGGGTTGCAAGAGAAAAGATTCATAATCTTCATATCTTTGACTATTTATGTGATTCAAATAATACAATCAAGTTTGATCGTTCTGTGAGTATTGCAGGTAATTTAGATGAAAAGAAGAGTAATTATCTTGCTAAGTTAAAGGATATTAAAGCAGTACATTTTGATTTATATGGTGTTCATTTAAACGAAGAAATTCTTGCTTCTAATATCACTTATCATGGGGCTTTCCCACCTGATGAAATCAATAATCAGTTATATAGTGGTTTCGGTCTAGTATGGGATGGAAGTTCTATTGAGAGATGTGATGGTAATACAGGAGAGTATTTAAAATACAATAACCCTCATAAATTATCTTTATATTTAGTATCTGGTATTCCTGTTGTCATCTGGAAAGAAGCAGCAGAAGCTAAATTTGTAGAAGAATATGGCTTAGGTATTACAGTAAATTCTTTAGATGAACTTGGAGAAAAATTTGCGAGTCTAAGTGAAGAAGAATACTTTGAAATGGTAAAACGTGTGGCAGTCGTTTCTGAACGTCTTAAAAACGGTTATTACCTTACTCAGGCTATCAAAGAAATTGAAGAGGCATAATGCCTCTTTTTCTTCTTTAACTCTTACTATTTTTGAATTATAATAGTTGCGGTTTGTAACAAGGAAAGAGAGGTTTTGTATGAAAAAACAGAAATCACTTAAGTTGAATTTCATTATGAATGCATTACTTACAATGTCTTCATTCATATTCCCACTTATTACATTCCCATATGTATCGAGAGTATTAGGACCTACAGGAACAGGTCAGGTTAACTTTGCGACGTCATTGATTACTTATTTCTCTATGTTTGCACAGTTAGGTATTCCAACATATGGTATCAAAGTATGTGCACAAGTAAGAGATGATCATGAAAAATTAACAAGAACAACACAGGAATTACTAATTATTAATCTTGTCATGACCGTAGTCTCTTATATTGCGTTTATTATTGCGTTATTCACAGTACCAAAACTTGCATCTGATAAGATGTTGTATGTGATTACTAGTAGTACTATCTTACTTACTACAATAGGTATGGAATGGCTCTATAAAGCACTAGAACAATATACATATATCACTATCCGTTCTATTATCTTCAAGTTTATCGGACTTGTTGCAATGTTCATGTTAGTACGAACAAAAAACGACTATGTGATGTATGCGGGTATCACAGTATTTGCGGCGAGTGCTTCATTTATTCTTAACCTGTTGAATGCGCATAAGTATATTGGTCTCAAGCCAGTTGGACACTATAACTTTAAGAAGCATTTTAAGCCAGTTGCGATATTTTTTGCGATGAGCTGTGCAACAACTATCTATACGAACCTAGATTCAGTTATGTTGGGTTTCATGGCTACAAATGCGGATGTAGGTTACTATGGTGCAGCTGTCAAGATCAAGAATATTTTAGTATCCATTGTTACGTCATTAGGTACTGTATTACTTCCAAGAGCGGCTTATTATATTGAACATCAGCAGATGGATGAATTTAAGAAGTTGAGCAGAAAGGCATTAAACTTTGTATTTCTAGTCGCTTCACCAATGATGATTTATTTCATGCTTTTCGCAAAGCAGGGAATCTATTTCCTATCAGGTGATGCTTTTGGACCAGCCGTTGTGCCAATGCAGCTTATTATGCCTACCCTGCTTCTTATTGGTATTACAAATATCTTGGGTATTCAGATTCTTGTACCATTAGGATATGAAAAAGCTGTACTTGTATCAGAAATAGTTGGTGCAGTCATTGACTTAGTGGTTAATGCGTTATTGATTCCAGTGTATCAATCAAGTGGCGCAGCCATTGGTACATTACTTGCAGAATTTGCGGTTATGGTTGTTCAGTGCTTAGCCTTAAAGAACGAAATCAAATCAGCTTTTAGTGATATTAAATACTTAAAGATTATTCTTGCGATTGTAATTGCATCAATTGCATCATGTTGGGTAACAGTACTTAACCTTCATGTATTTATTACACTCGTTATTTCAGCTGTCCTATTCTTTGGTGTATATGGTGTTGTACTCATTATCATGAAAGAAAAGCTAGTGATTGAAATATTGACACAAATCTTTAATAAATTGAAACATAGAAGCGCATAATCTGCGCTTTTTGACTTATAAAACAATAAAGGTTATACTTTTATTGTAATGACTATTTAACATGAATGATGTAAAATGAATTATATTCATATGAAGGAGGAAATCAAAAATATGCCTGATAAACAGAGAATCGGTATTTTAGGAGCTGGTACCTGGGGTATGGCTCTTGCAAGAATGCTTGCTGATTGTGATAAGGAAGTTACAGTGTGGTCTGCACTTCCACAGGAAGTAGAACAATTAAGTACTACACATACACATCCGAAACTTCCTGGTGTGGATTTTCCTGAAACCATTCGTTATACAACAGATATAGAAGAAGCATGTACTGATCAGAATATTATTATGTTTGCAGTTCCTTCTATATTTGTAAGAAGCACAGCTGAGAAGGCTAAACCTTATATTAAAGACCATCAGATTATTGTGGATGTTGCGAAAGGTATTGAAGCAGATACATTCATGACCCTCACTGAAGTGATTGAAGATGTACTTGATAATGACACATTACATTTAGTTGCTTTATCTGGACCAACTCATGCCGAAGAAGTAGCAAGAGGATTACCTACTGCCATCGTATCTGCATGTAAGGATCTAGAAGCGGCTAAATATGTACAGAAGTTCTTCAGTAGTCCATTTATGCGTGTTTATACAAATAACGATGTAAAAGGAATTGAAATCTGTGGTGCATTAAAGAATATTATTGCGTTAGCTGCAGGTATTTCTGGAGGCTTAGGCTATGGAGATAATGCCCGTGCTGCTTTAATCACAAGAGGTCTTGCTGAAATGGAGAGACTGGGTGGTAGAATTGGATGTACACCACATACATTTAGTGGATTAACAGGTATGGGTGATTTAATTGTCACTTGTACAAGTGAATTTAGTAGAAACAACCAGGCAGGTCATTTGATTGGTGAAGGAAAGACACCAGCCGAAGCAGTGAAAGAAGTTGGCATGGTTGTAGAAGGAATTAATGCATTACCAGCAGCTGTTCAACTTGCGGAAACTTATAAAGTGGATATGCCTATTGTGATGACTGTCAATGAAATCGTTAATGAAGGCTTGAATCCAAAGGATGCAGTGAATGCATTATTACAGAGAGATTTAAAATCAGAAACACCTCTTCCATCTATTAATGATGTATTTGAAGAGTCAGTATTAAGAAAGACGAGGAAAAGTGGAATGAAGAGAGTTATTACTTATGGTACTTTTGACTTATTACATTATGGTCATATCAATCTATTAAGAAGAGCAAAAGAATTAGGTGATTACCTAATTGTTGGTTTATCAACAGATGAATTCAACTGGAATGAAAAACAGAAGAAATGTTATTTTACATATGAACAGAGAAAACAGCTACTTGAATCAGTAAGATATGTAGATTTAGTGATTCCTGAATGTGGATGGGATCAGAAACGTAAAGATGTTCATGAATATCACGTTGATACATTTGTTATGGGGGATGACTGGAAAGGTCAGTTTGATTTCTTAGAAGAAGAAGGCGCTGAAGTCGTTTATTTACCAAGAACTCCTGAAATCAGTACTACAAGAATCAAAAAAGACTTGAATAAATAGTCATAATTTAACTTGTGAATGAAAATGATATGTAATTTTTGTGTATTTATCCCGTTAAAGGTTTTCATTTTTTCATTTACGAGTATAATGACGAATGAACCCGAATATTAGGAGGTAGTTATGAAATTTATTACATCACGTGCCTTGATTCTAGGTATCCAGGCTGTTGTGAGTGCAGTGCTCGCATTCTTTGTGGTGAAGATTGGAATCTTACCAACAAAGTATTTAATGGCTGCATTTGCAGTACTTGTTGTATTATGGCTATTAATGTTATTGTTTACTAAGCCATCAAAGAAAAATAAAGTTGGAAGACCTTTAGTAGGTAAAATAGTTTCTCTTGTATTAAGTATCGCAATGGTTTTTGGTACGAGTAAGATCATCAAAGGTGACTCATTCCTTTCATCTCTTACTAATGTAGGTACTGAAACAACTACTTATTCTTTAATTGTACTAAAGAGTAGTGGTTATAAGACTGTTTCTTCATTAAAAGGTAAAACAATCGATTACTATACAAACGATAAAAAGAAAGCTATGGAAGTAAAAGATGAGTTACAGAAACAGATCAAATTCCATGGTAATGGAGAAGAAGATAACGCTAAGCTAGCATCAGATTTATATAGTGGTGATTGTGATGCAATTCTTTTAAATGAAAGTTATCGTGATTTAATCAAGGAAACATATAGTAACTTTGATTCAAAGACTAAAGTATTATGGCAGACTAAGCTCGTAGAAAAAGTTGAAAATACTGCATCTGATATTAACGTTACTAAGAAACCTTTCGTATGTTATATCAGTGGTGTTGACTCACGTGGCGGTGTAAATGAAAACAGCCGTTCAGATGTTAACTTATTAGTGACTGTTAATCCAAATAATGGTCAGATTTTAATGACAAGTATTCCAAGAGACTATTATGTAGAACTTGCAAACTGTGGTAAGAAAGATAAATTAACACATTCTGCTTTATATGGTGGTACAGATAACAGTGTAAAGACTATTGAAGACTTCTTAGATATCAATATTGATTTCTATGCAAGAGTTGATTTCCAGTCAGTTATTCAGTTAGTTGATGCACTTGGTGGTATTGATATTTATTCTGATAAGGCATTTATTCCATATACAGATCATGGTATTAAGATTCCTGAAGGTAATGTTCATATGAATGGTCGTATGGCACTTGCTTTCGCAAGAGAACGTTATACTTATAAGTCTGGTGACCAGCATAGAACTGAAAACCAGCAGGCTGTATTACAGGCTATTATCAAGAAAGCAGTATCTCCAAAGATTCTTACAAACTATAGTGAAATCTTAGATTCTATCAAAGATACATTCACTACAAATATGCCATCTTCAAGCATCAGAGCTTTAGTTAATAAGCAGTTAGATGACAATATCAAATGGGATTTCCAGAAATCATTCTTAAAGGGTGAAGGTGTTATCCAGACAGGTGGATATTCAATGCCTAAGACTAGATTATGGTATTGCATCCCAGATGAAGAAAGTATCAAATTAAATTCTAAGTATATCAACGCTATGTGTGATGGTAAGAAGATTGATACTGAAAAGAAAATCTTTGATGTAGAAAAAGCTGAAAAAGAAGCTAAAAAGAACGCAAAAGAAAATAACTAATTAAGAGACGGGGGCGGTTCATAGACAGCCCTCGTTTTATTTTGTGTTATGTGGTATTATTGAAGAGACGAAAGAAGGACATCAATATGAAATATGATTATCTAGTAGTAGGATCAGGTCTTTATGGTGCTGTTTTTGCCCATGAAGCAAATAAAAGAGGAAAGAAGGTTCTTGTCATTGATAAGAGACCTAACATTGCAGGAAATATCTATACTGAAGAAGTAGAAGGTATCAATGTACATAAGTATGGTGCACATATCTTCCATACAAATAATAAGGAAGTATGGCAGTATATCACTCAGTTTGCAGAGTTCAACAGATTCACAAACTCACCTGTTGCGAACTATAAGGGAGAACTTTATTCACTTCCATTCAACATGTATACATTCAATAAGATGTGGGGAGTAGTGACTCCAGAAGAAGCTGCTGCAAAGATTGAAGAACAGAGACAGGAAATCAAGGGAGAACCAAAGAACCTTGAAGAACAGGCTATCTCACTTGTAGGTAGAGATATCTATGAAAAGCTCATCAAAGGCTATACAGAAAAGCAGTGGGGAAGACCATGTACAGAACTTCCATCATTCATCATCAAGAGATTACCAGTAAGACTTACTTTTGATAATAACTACTTCAATGCGTTATATCAGGGTATTCCAATGGGTGGCTATACAAAGATGGTAGAAAACATGTTGGAAGGTATTGAAGTAAGATTGAATACAGATTACCTAGAAAACAAGGAAGAACTAGACAGCCTTGCAGATAAGGTTGTTTATACAGGACCTATTGATGCTTACTTCAACTATAAGCTAGGTACATTAGAATACAGATCAGTCAGATTTGAAACAGAAGTATTAGATAAGCCAAATTTCCAGGGAAATGCAGCAGTGAACTATACAGACGCAGAAACACCTTGGACAAGAATTATTGAACATAAATGGTTTGAATTCGGTACACAGCCTAAGACTGTCATCAGTAGAGAATACAGCTCTGAATGGAAACTAGGAGATGAACCATATTATCCAGTCAATGATGAAAAGAATGGTGCCTTATATGCAGAATATAAGAAGCTAGGCGAAGCAGAAACTAAAGTAATCTTTGGTGGAAGACTAGGAGAATATAAGTACTATGATATGGATGCAGTTATCGCAGCTGCGTTAGATAAAGTAAAAGAGGTATTTGAATAATGAAAAATTTAGTATCTATTATTATTCCTGTATATCGTGGAAATCCTGTATATTTTAATAAGACAATTGAAAGTTGTTTGAGTCAGATTTATAAAAATGTAGAAGTGATTATTATTGATAATGGGTTTAATGATGAATTACAGGATACATTGAATGAATTAAATACAAAAGAGAATGTGACAGTTATTAAGAATTCTAAGAGTGGTGTATGTTCAGGTAGAAACCTTGGTGTAAAGAATGCGAAAGGTGACTATATTATGTTTCTAGATGCAGATGACTGGATTGAAAGTAATGCCTGTAAAATACTTCTAAATCATGCAGTAGAAGCCGAGGCAGATTGTGTTATCTGTAACTATAGTAGAGATTATAGTGATCATAGTGAAAAGATGCTTCATTATATAAGAGATACAATGTATAGTGACTGGAAGGATTATTTAAAGGATCTTTTAAATGTTCAGGCTGGTGTAGGATTCTGTTGGGGAAAATTGATTAAAGCCTCTACTATTAAAGATGTATTATTAAATGAAGAATTGAGTCTTGCAGAAGATGCAGAATATTGTGCACGTGCTTCACAGAAATGGAATGTAATTGTGGGAGATGAGCATCCACTTGTTCATTATGTATTTAATGATCAGTCAGCTGTACGTAAGTTTGATACAGCTTATGCAGATAAGTTCCTCTTATCTATGAAAGCAGTAGAAGAAGATTTAAAAGATGTTATGGCAGAGGACAAGAATATAGAAACATTATTCTATAACTTTGTAAGTTATCATGTTTTACTTATTCTTGTGAATTACTGTGCACATCCACAAAATAAAGATCATGCGATGTCTTCTTTAAATACATTAATGAAGAATGATTTATTTAAACGTGCTGTAAAGAACTCTAACTACAATGGTATTTCTATTACACGTAAAGTACCATTATGGTTCTTAAAGCATAAGATGAATAGATTTGCATTACTTGTAGGACAAGTAAGACAGAAACAGTTCTCTAAGAGTAAATAAGGAGTATATTATGAAAGTACTTGTATTTGGAATTACAGATAATCCAGGTGGTATGGAAGCCGTAATTATGAATTACTATCGCCATCTAGATCGTACACGTGTACAATTTGATTTCTTATGTAATACTGAAATAGTCGCACATGAACAAGAGATATTAAGTTTAGGTGGAACTATTTATCGTATTCCTGCAAGAAGTAAAGATAAAAAAGCTTTTTCAAAGGCTTTGGATAACTTCTTTAAGACACATGCATCAGAATATAAAGCTATCTGGTTTAATACATGTTCTCTTGCGAATATTGATTATCTTAAGAAGGCTAAACAGTATGGTATCCCTACTCGTATTATTCATTGTCATAATGCAGCTAATGGTGATAGCTTCTTAAGAGGATGTCTTCATAAGTTCAATAGAACACAGATTAGAAAGTATGCAACAGATTTCTGGACATGTTCAGAAGATGCCAATGAATGGTTCTTTGGTAAGAATGCGGTATTACCTAACTATAAATTGATTAACAATGCGGTAGATGTGAATTTCTTTAAACCAAATGAAGAAATCAGACAATCTATCAGAGAAGAACTCAATGCAGGTGATAAGGTTGTATTGGGACATACAGGGAGATTCCATTTTCAAAAGAATCATCCTTACTTATTAAAGGTATTCAATGCATTGGATCATAAATATCCAGGTAAGTATATGTTGATACTTATTGGGGATGGTGAAGATAAAGAAACACTTAAAAACCAGGTCAAAGAATATGGTATTGAAGAAGATGTAAAGTTTTTAGGTATTAAGAGTAATGTGAGTGATTATATTCAGGCAATGGATCAATACATCTTCCCTTCTCGTTTTGAAGGGCTAAGTGTCGCATTATTAGAAGCAGAAGCCAATGGGTTACCATGCATGATCTCTGATACTATTTCTTTAGCCTCTATTGTGAATGATAATGTGAAGATGTTCCCTATTACGGATGAAGCAGTAGACAAGTGGGTAGAAGCAATCGAAGAAGCATCTCATCAATCTAAGCATTTTAATATTGAAGCATTTGAAAAACGTAATCTAGAAATAAATACAGAAGCGAAGAAGATGCAGGATTTCTTCTTATCTCTATAAAGCCTTCATTTATTGAAGGTTTTTTATTTGTATATATTTTTATACATAAATACGGCATTATTGTGTAATAATTGATGATTATTTATGTGATATTATGTTAATATGTTTTTTGGATTATATAAGAGGAAGGGAGATATATATGAACAAAAAGTTGTTTACAGGTTTTGTAAGTGCAGCTCTTGTTTGTTCAATGGGGATATCTGGTGTTAATGCAGTCACGCCAGCACCAGCTATGCTTAAGGACAATCAAGTAAGTGCCGCATCACTAAGTAAATCTATTTCTGATTACAAAAAGATCAATGGCATTAATGATCAGACTGTATTAGGTGCGGATTTTACTCATTACCAGCAGGACTTAGGATGGGGTAAGGCTTACTACAATTACAAGAGTGTAAAAATTAATAACCTATTTGAGTTTATGAAGGAACAAGGAATTAATACAATTTCTGTCAAGGTTGCGGTTAACCCAGATACATCTAGTGATGCATCTGCATGTTATACACTCGATAGTGCTATTAAAACAATTAAAGAAGCGAAGAAGGCAGGCTTAAAAACAAACATTACATTATTTTATTCTGATGATGTCACTTATGCGAATAGTCAGAATTTACCAGCAGGATGGACTAAGGATAATGTGGTAGAAAAAGCAACAGATTATACAAAAGAAGTACTTGATACTTTAAGTAAGAATGATGCTTTACCTACTATGATGACTATTGGAAATGAAGTGAATTATAACTTCCTTGGTTTAAGTGAAGATGGTGGATGGAACGGCTTTGTCGCAATGGCTGCTTTATCTGAACTTATTAATGAAAAAGGTGTTAAAACGGCTTTAAGTATTGCAACACCAGATAACGCAGAAGATGTTCAGTATGTAATTGAAAAGTTAGGTTATGCGAAAGTAAACTATGAGTATTTAGGAGTAAATCTTTATGCTGATCGCAGCAACATAAATGATTATGTGAAGACATTACGTACTACAGTAGAAGAAAAGGCATCTGATAAGCAGTTAATTGTATCTAATATTAAGTTCCCACGTGTGGATAATACAGATACAGCATCTAATGAAACACAGGCAGAAAGTACTTATAACTTATTGAGTGCTTCTATTGATGAGAGTAATGCAGGTGGATTAATTTATGATGAAGCTGAATATGTAGGAAGCTGGAATGGTTTCTTTAATGAACAGGGACTTGCACAGAATTCTCTTGCAGTATTTGGTTTTGCACAGGGCTGGAATGTAGATATTGATACATACAGAGACCCTTATGAATATGGTGATGATACTGGATTAAAGGAACAGAGAGTCACTTTTCATAAGATTTCTAATATGTCTGAATCTACAATCAGAGGTGTAGATATTGGATCATATATCGCACTTAAGAATGCAGGTGTTAAATATTATGATTATGATGGTAAAGAACAGCCATTAATGAAGATTCTTAAAGACAATGGTGTAAACTATATCCGTTTAAGAATATGGAATGATCCTTATAATGAAAAAGGTGAAACTTATGGTGGTGGAGACTGTACTGTAGAAAATGGTTTGAAGATTGGTGAAGAAGCTACAAAATATGGGATGAAAGTACTTGTAGACTTCCATTACTCAGATTTCTGGGCTGATCCTGCAAAACAGATTCTACCTAAAGCATGGCAGAAAGATGCGAATAATCCAGATAAGATGTGTGAAAACATCTATAGCTTTACTAAAGATACTTTACAGAAGTTTAAAGATGCTGGTGTTAATGTAGGTATGGTACAAGTTGGTAATGAAATTACCAAAGGTATGGCTGGTATTCATAATGCGGACAACAGTAAGTCTGTTTGGAAAAATGAAGCACAGTATACTATATTAGATCGTTATTTAAATGCAGGTTCTAAGGCAGTACGTGAAATCACTCCAGATGCTTTAATTACATTACATCTAGAATCACCTAATCGTTCTGCTTATTCTGCAATCATGGATGCATGGGATAAAGGAAATGTAGACTATGATGTATTAGGTTCTTCTTATTATCCATTCTGGTGGAATACAACAGATATGTTGAATGATGTAGAAACTCTTGCAAAAGAAAGAGGAAAACTATTTGCAGTTATGGAAACTTCATGGGTAAATAGCTATGAAGATGCTGATGGTACACCTAACTCAATTGGTGCGAGCTATAATCTTCATCAGTATGAAATAGGTCCTCAGGGTCAGGTTGATGAATTAACTGATATGTATAAGACCCTTACCTCACATGATAATGGTTTAGGTGGTTTCTATTGGGAACCAGCATGGATTCCAGTAAAAGCTGGATGGACTAACTGGCAGTATAATAAAGAAGCTGCTGATAAGTATGGTACTGGATGGGCTTCCAAGGGTGCTGTAGGTTATGCACCTGATAATGAAATGTACTATGATGGTCAACCTTCATGGGGTGGATCAAGCTGGGATAACCAGGGATTATTTGATATCCAGGGTAATGCATTGCATTCATTGAGATTCTATACTAATTCAGTTTCTTTAGGTAAAGTACAGACTACAAGAATTCATATTGTGAACAAGAAAAATGAAGTACTTAGAACTGAATTTGTGAATGTGAATGTTGGTGATACAAAGACTATTTCACTTCCAGGTATTTCTGGATATTCTGCACCAGATAAGAACTATAGCTATACAATTATTGGTGATACTGATGGAGTGAAGACTCTCTCAATCACTTATAATGTATCTAAAACAGCTAATCTTGTGAATAAAGATGGTGAATGGTACTTGATGCAGGATGATCAGGTTGTTCATAAGACAACTCTTGCACAGGTAAATGGAACTGGTACTTGGTATTATGTAGAAGATGGTAAGCTTAACTGGAATTATACTGGTTTAGTGAAATACTATAGCACTTGGTACTATGTACAAAATGGTGTGCTTCATTGGGATTACAATGGTTTAATCCAGCATAAGAATACTTGGTACTATATTGAAAATGGTAGAGTGAATGAAAACTATACAAACCTTGTGAAATACAATGGTTCATGGTTCTTTGTGAAGAACGGAAAAATCGACTGGTCTATCAATACTCTTTCACAGGTTGATGGAAAAGGTACTTGGTATAAAGTAACAGGTGGTAAGTTAGATTGGAATTTTACTGGTTTAGTCAATTATTTTGGTACTACATACTATATTCATAATGGTATACTTAATTGGGACTACAATGGTTTAGTACAGCATAAGAATACTTGGTACTATATTGAAAATGGTAGATTGAATAAGAATTATACAAACCTCGTAAAATACAATGGTACTTGGTATTTTGTGAAGAATGGACAGATTGATTGGTCAATCAATACTCTTTCACAGGTCAATGGAAAAGGTACTTGGTATTATGTAGATAATGCGAAGATTAATTGGCATTATACAGGTCTTACAAATTACTTTGGGACTTGGTATTATATCCAGAATGGTGTATTAGACTGGAATTATAATGGTTTAACTTATTATAATGGTACTTGGTACTATGTACAGAATGGTAGAATCAATTGGGATTATGAAGGTATTGTTTCTTATAATGGTAAGAAATATTATGTCACTAATGCGAAGATTGATTGGTCATTTACTGGAAAATATAAAAATTACAACATCAAGAATGGTGAAGTAAAATAAATGAAAGGCAGTATGCATTTTGACGCACACTGCCTTTTTTTACTTGATATTATCGAATAGATTTGTTGAATAAACACCTTCATCAATCAACTGTTTGAATGATTCCTTAACTACAGGTGCATCTTCTTTATATGTGACACCAAACCATGAATCCTGTACTTCTAATACCTTAACACTTAATTTATTATCTCTTAGTAGTTCACCAATATAGATAGGTAATAAATATTCATCTTTTAGTGGATCTTTGATGTTTTCAAAGAATTCTACAAAACCTTCCTTTAAAGTATTTACGAATTCAGGAGTTAATCCCCAGAAGTTCATAGATACATTCACGTTAGGATCAATTTCTCTGTCTCCTACATGTGCACCAGTAGATGTCTTTTCAATATTCTTAGTTTCTTCTACATCTGTTAAGTATCCTTCATCATTGACTGCACAGATACCTCTCGTTACACCACCATTATCACTTAAAGTATTCTTTAAGATAAATCCTGCCATAGCTAGTTTTTCTGGATGTTCAGGTGTGTAGTCTAATAAGAAATCATGAATCTGTACAAATGCTTCCTTACCATAATAATCATCGGCATTAATAACTGCGAATGGTTCATGAATCAAACCATCACATGCAAGAACTGCCTGACCAGTACCCCAAGGCTTAGTACGTCCTTCAGGACATTCAATACCTTCTGGTAATGCCTTTAAATCCTGGAATGCATAAGCAATTTCTACATCATATTTCTTTGCGACTTCTTCAATACGATTCCCAATAACTTCTCTGAAGTCTGCTTCAATATCTTTACGGATAATAAAGATAATTTTGTTGAAACCAGCGGCAATTGCATCATGGATAGAATAATCCATGATGATTTCGCCATTAGGTCCAACTGGTTCTAACTGCTTGATTCCTCCACCAAAACGTGAACCAATACCAGCAGCCATAATTACTAAAGCTGTATTCATAATATAATCCTCCGTCAAACATGATAATTATATTATATAACGAAAGTTGTGTAATAGATATGTAATTAAAAAAACTCAGGATAATTCCTGAGTTATATTAGATGGTGAAGTCTACACAAGCTCTTACTTCTGCATTTTCCTTCGCAATTTTCGCAACAGCTAAATGTCTAGGATCATTTGCATAGCTAGAAAGATCTTCCATATTATCAAATTCCATAACTAATGAAACATCATATGTTTCATTAGGGTTTTCATTTCTACCAACATGTAAAGAACGGATACCATCAATCTGTCCTACAAGTCCCTTTAATCCTTCTACAAACTGATTCTGTAGATCTTCTGTACCTTCTTTAAATTTCCATACAACAACGTGCTGAATCATTTTTTATTCCTCCTTCATTAATTCATTCACTATAGGCATAAGTTCCATCTGTGTAATTGTTTCAATAAGACCTGCATCAACTACTTTAGTAATTGCAGGATCCATTGGAAGACGACATACAGTAGAAATATTAAACTTCTTCGCAATTTCATCTATATGACTTTCACCAAACAAATAATGTTTATGTCCACAATCAGGACAGATATAATAACTCATATTCTCAACAAGCCCTAGAATAGGAATATTCATCATCTGTGCCATATTCACTGATTTTTCTACAACCATGCTGACAAGTTCCTGTGGTGAAGATACCGTAATAATACCATCTACAGGAAGAGATTGGAAGACTGTTAGAGGAACATCTCCTGTTCCTGGAGGCATATCGACAAATAAATAATCTAATTCGCCCCAATAGACATCAGTCCAGAACTGTGTAACAGTATTAGAAATCAAGTTTCCTCTCCATACAACAGGATCAGTAGGATCATCTAGCATCAAGTTTAAAGAAACAATCTTAATACCTGTACGTGTTTTGGCTGGAATAATACCCTTATCACATCCATAAAGCTTTTCAGTTAAACCAAAAGCCTGGGGAATTGATGGTCCTGTAATATCCGCATCTAAAATACCTACATTATAACCAATACGGTTCATCATGACTGCAAGTAATGATGTCATTAAACTCTTACCTACACCACCCTTACCACTTGTGACTGCAATAACATGTTTGATATGGGAATCCTTATTCAAATCTTTATGAAGATCCTTATTAAAATACTTATCATATTCACCCATTTTAATCACCTCATGTATTATTATACATGAAATAAAATGAAAATGCTGATTAACGAAGTGAATAACCAGCATACATGGTGATGGCAAATAAGATTAACACACAAATAATCTTAGATACTGCCCAGGCGATTTCGTATCTCATTGTCCCTCCTATTCTATACTTAGTATAAAATAAGAGGAGAAATACAAATATCATTACAACTACAAGAATACATAAATATTAAGTAAAAAAAACTAGAGAAATGAATCTCTAGTTTACACTCAATGAGTGGCAGATAGAAGTATAGTTCCCATAATCATTACAGCAACTAATTTTGAACCTAACCAATACAAATTGTACTTCATATCCATCACCCTTTCTTTTTCTATACTCAGTATAGTAAAGAAAGAGTTAAGAAGATATCACACTCACATTAAGTGTTCGTAAGTATTACTTTAAGAAACGTTTGATCCATTTCATCTTATCATCAGTAAGTGGATAATATCTAAATGGTAAATCAATACGTGTACTCTTATGCAAAACAGAACGACGATGAGAGAATGTCTCAAAAGTAAACTTACCATGATAATAACCAATACCACTTGCGCCTACACCACCAAATGGAAGTGTATTAGTCGCAAAATGGCTGACGGTATCATTAATACATGCATCACCAAAACTACATAAATCTAGAATCTTATTGGCATGATATGAATCATTAGAGAATAAATAAAGAGCAAGAGGCTTATCATGACTATTAATATACTGAATCGCTTCTTCAATTCTATTGTATTCTACAAGTGGAAGAATAGGTCCAAAGATTTCTTCTTCCATTAAAGGATTATCAAAATCTACATCATTCACAATAGTAGGCGCAATCTTTAAGTGTTCTTCATCTACTTCTCCACCGATAAGAATATCCTGATTCTCTAATAGCTTCTTTAAGCGATCAAATTGTTCTTTATTGACGATCTTACATAAGTTCTCACTTTCTAATGGATGTTCACCAAAGAACTTCTTAATATATTCTGCAGCATAATCAATAAAAGCCGCTTTCATAGTATCTTTAATTAATATGTAATCAGGTGCAATACAAGTCTGACCAGCATTCAAGAACTTACCGAATATAATACGCTTGGCTGCAATCTCCATAGGAATCATATCAGTTAAAATAGCAGGAGACTTACCACCTAATTCTAGTGTAACAGGTGTTAATGTTTCTGCCGCCTTCATATAGATTTCTCTACCAGCTTTCTTACCACCAGTAAAGAAAATATAATCAAAAGGTAAATCTACAAGTTCCTTAGAAACCTCTAAACCACCTTCAACACAATAGGCATGTCCTTTATCAAAACATGTATCAATGAGCTGCGCTACAATAGCGGAAGTATGTGGTGTCTGTTCACTTGGTTTTACAATCGCACAGTTCCCTGCTGCAATAGTACCAATAAGTGGTTCTATCGCAAGTAGAAATGGATAATTCCAAGGAGAAATAATAAGTGTAACACCATAAGGTTCATAAATCGTATAAGAACGAGAAAAGAACTGATGAAGAGGTGTCTTTACCTTTTCCTTCTTTACCCATTTTTTAATATTCTTTAATGTATATGTGCAGGTTTCAAGAGTTAATCCTATTTCTGTCATATAGGATTCTCCTCTGGATTTACCTAAATCCTTCTCTAAAGCATCTTCTATTAAGTCCATATGGTCTTTAATCCATAACTTAACACGTTTAATTGCATCTATTCTTAAACTTACATCTCTAGTCATTAATGTGTCATAATACGTTTTCTGATCATTAAAAATATTTTCTAAATCCATAGCTATCACTTCCTTCTCTAGTATTCTATTACCTTTTACTTACTAATACAATAAACGAATATAATTCACATAATTCAAAAAACATACTAGATATGATAAGTGAATTCAGTATGAATAAGATAAGAAATTTATGTGTTTATTTGTGATGGCACTTAAGAAAGTATCGTATTATATAGATCTATAGAATTCCTCCGGTGTGTCAACTAGAATGCAAAATTACTTGAATTACTTGAAACATTCACTTTGTTTTTATGATTTCAAAACTTTAAAAATATTTCATTTTTGAAAGTGGCATCTTGTTCATGTTGTTTTAGAACAGTATAATGAATGTAGTGGTTCAGTTTCAAAATTATAAAAAAATTAAACTTTTGAAAGTGGGTGAATATATGAAAACAATTGTGAGAAAAAACTATCTCAATAGGATCATTGAACTAAAGGATACACCGGACATAAAAATCATTACTGGTATTCGTCGTTCGGGTAAATCTAAACTGATGCAGTCATACATTGAATACCTAAAAACAAATTATGATAATATCAATATAATTTTTATCGATTTTATGGATTTAGAGTTTGAAGAAATTAAGGAATATCATGCACTACATTCTTATGTGGAACAACATTATGTAGCAGGTAAAATGAATTATCTCTTTGTAGATGAAGTTCAGATGTGCCCAAAGTTTGAGTTAGCTATTAATAGTCTCTATTCTAAAGGAAAGTATGATATCTATGTAACTGGTTCTAATGCTTTCTTGTTGAGTGCTGATCTAGCAACTCTCTTTACAGGACGATATATTGAAATACATGTATTTCCATTCAGTTTTCAAGAATATTGTGAATATTATAGTGATGTAAGTGATAAGGATAGGCTTTTTGATGAATACTCTTTTAAAGGTGGTTTGGCAGGATCGTATTTATATCCAAATGATAGGGATAGGGTTACCTATATTAAGGAAGTCTATGAAACGATTGTGACAAGAGATCTAGTTCAGAAGTATGCTTTACCTGATACAACGGTATTACAAAGACTAAGTGAATTTTTGATGGATAATATTAGTAATTTGACTTCTCCAAATAAAGTAAGTCAGCTTTTGACTGCGAATAATGTATCTACAAGTCATGTGACAGTACGTAAATACATTAAATACTTATGTAATGCTTTTGTTTTCTATGATATTAAGAGATATGATATTCGTGGTAAGAAATATTTGGAAAGTTCTGAGAAGTTCTATTTGTGTGATACAGGTATTCGATATGCTATTTTAGGTAGTAGAAATATGGATTATGGCAGAGTGTATGAGAATATGGTTTGTATTGAACTATTGCGTCGTGGTTATGATGTTTATGTTGGAAAACTTTACCAGAAAGAGATAGACTTTGTAGCTCAAAGAGGTAGTGAAAAAATCTATATTCAGGTAAGTGATAATATTTCAGCACAAGAAACTTTTGAGAGAGAATATTCTCCTTTACTACAAATTAGAGATGCATATCCTAAAATGATTATTGCAAGAACGAGACATCCAAAGTATAGCTATGAAGGCATTATGATTTATGATATTGCTGAATGGTTACTAGGAGCGTAAGTGCTTTAATGGTTCACTTTCAAAACTTTAATAATATTCAACTTTTGAAAGTGAACCTCTCTGTGATAATGTGAGGACTTTCAACCCTATCATTGACAAGGTTGTAGAAATTTGTTAAAGTTTTAAAGTAAAAGCAATGAACAGAAGAGACTAAAGTGAAATGCATAGAGAACTTATGGCTGGTGTAAATAAGTGTGAAGCTTTAGAAAGATGGTCTGGGAGCTGTTATTTCGAATAGGGATAACCGTAACTCGCGTTAAGAGATTGAGTGACACGTAAGTGTAAAAAAGGTGGTACCGCGATAATTTCGTCCTTTATTAAGGACGTTTTTTTTATTTTTAGGAGGGAGCAGATAATATGAAAGATCCAAAAGATTTCTATTTAACAACCGCAATTACTTATACTTCAGGTAAACCTCATATTGGTAATACTTATGAAATCGTATTAAGTGATGCAATCTGCCGTGCTAAGAGACAGCAGGGCTATAATGTACGTTTTCAGACTGGTACAGATGAACACGGACAGAAAATCGAATTAAAGGCTAAAGAAGCTGGAATTGAACCAAAGGAATATGTAGATAAAGTTGCTGCAGAAGTAAAACGTATCTGGGATATGATGGATGTTACTTATGATAAGTTCATTCGTACTACTGATGAATATCATGTAAAACAGGTACAGAAGATTTTTAAGAAGTTACATGACAAAGGTGATATCTATCTAGGTCATTATGAAGGTAAATACTGTACTGCATGTGAATCATTCTTTACAGAATCTCAGTTAGTAGATGGAAAATGTCCTGACTGTGGTGGAGAAGTTCATGATGCAAAAGAAGAAGCATACTTCTTTAAATTATCTAAATATCAGGATCGTTTAATGCAGTATTATAATGATCATCCAGAATTCATTCAGCCTGAATCAAGAAAGAATGAAATGGTGAACAACTTCTTAAAACCTGGTTTACAGGATTTATGTGTATCAAGAACATCATTTACTTGGTCAATCCCTGTAGACTTTGATCCTAAGCATGTTGTATATGTATGGATTGATGCATTAGTAAACTATATTACTGGATTAGGTTATGACTTAGATGGTAATAACGATGAACTATTTAATAGATATTGGCCTGCAGATGTACATGTTATTGGTAAGGACATCGTAAGATTCCATACTATCTATTGGCCAATCATCTTAATGGCATTAGATTTACCTTTACCAAAACAGGTATTTGGTCATCCTTGGTTATTAATGGGTGATTCTAAGATGTCTAAACATTTAGGTAACGTTATTTATGCGGATGACTTAGTAGACCTATTTGGTGTAGATGCTGTAAGATACTACTTATTACATGAAATTCCATATGATAACGATGGTTCAATTACTTGGGACTTATTAGTAGAACGTATCAACAGTGATCTCGCTAATATCTTAGGTAACTTAGTTAATAGAACAATCGCTATGTGTAATAAATACTTTGATGGTGTTGTCACAAATACAAATGTATGTGAACCAGTGGATGATGAATTAAAATCAATCGCACTTGCAATGCCAGAAAAGACTATTAAGTTAGAAAATGAATTCAAACTTGCAAAGGCATTAGATGAAATCTATGTCTTATTAAGACGTACGAATAAGTATATTGATGATACTATGCCTTGGACTCTTGCTAAGGATGAAACAAAGAAAGATCGTCTTGCAACAGTACTATATAACCTAGTAGAAGCTATCAGATTCTCAGCTATCGCATTAGAACCATTCATTCCTGGTACTTCTAAGAAAATCTTAGATATGATCAATACAGATGAAAGAGATATGATGAAGCTAGATACTTTCGGTTCATATAAATCAGGTACTAAAGTGACTGATCATCCAGAAGTATTATTTGCTAGATTAGATCCTAAAGAAGTTGCTAAACAGGTAGAAAAGTTAACTCCTGCTAAGCCAGTTGTTCCAGAAAAGAAGGATGAAACACCTGAAATCACTATTGATGATTTCTCTAAAGTAGAATTAGTTGTTGGTGAAGTAAAGAAATGTGAAAAGCATCCTAAAGCAGATCGTCTTCTTGTATCACAGATTGATATTGGTGGAGAAGTAAGACAGATTGTTTCAGGTATCGCAGATAGCTATTCACCAGAAGATATGCCTGGTAAGAAGGTAATTGTTGTAAAGAACTTAAAATCAGCTAAATTAAGAGGTGTAGAATCTCAGGGTATGATTCTTGCAGGTGGAACTAAGAAATCTATTAAAGTATTAGAAACAGATTTACCAGCAGGTACAAAAATCAGCTAACATGAAAAGAGTGAACTTTAAACTGGTTCACTCTTTTAAATTCTCTAATTGTGTAATATAGCTATCAATGATTTCAAATGCGTCTTCTTTACTTAACAATCTTTCTTCTAGTATATATTGATAATAGTCATTAAAAGCCATGACAAGACTTGCTTCATGCAGCTGTATTGTTTTGATTGTGCCACTGGCTGATACAATTTGGAAATAGAGTGTATTAATGTTCATGACTATAACTGAGAAAGACATATTATCATATTCAGGGACATCTACAAGGTTTATAGAGTAGGTATTTATAAAGTTCTTTAGTCTACGTAAGATTTTGATTCTATCATTAGTCGTTAGTGGTTGATAGAATGGTTGTAGGAAATCAATTGTATAACCAGTATCTACAAAATGTCTTAATCCTTGTAGAGTATAGAGCCCTGATAGATGATCTTTATTACGCTTCACAAACTGTTTTAAATACATTGAATGTTTCTTGAACGATTCCACAAAATCATTATCTTCTAAAAAAACTGGAAATGGATCGTCCTCTTGATAAACTGCACCAATAGGAGGTGCATAGAGAATACATTTGAAATCTTTTATCACATCGCTTTTATCATCTTTTTTAGTGATTAAACACTTTGTTTCCTTTAAATATTGATTAAATAGTATTTCATACGCATCATATGTTTCTCCTTTTTCATAAAGAATACCACTTGAATGATCTGCTGTATAAATAAGAAGATATCTAGTAGTAAGAATCATATTAGGAAAGAAACAAAGATGGTTATTAATCGCATTGATCTTATTATAGTAATAATATGGACTATAGTGATCATTATTAAAGATCAATGGCATGATATTTGTAAGAACAGTTAAGTTATAGAACTGATTATCTTTCGTTAGTTCATTTGTATTATTTAAACAGAATAAATGCGTAATAGGTATATGAGAAGAGACTATTCTTAATAAATAGAGTGCATGAGTAGGCTGACCAAAGATCCTTATATGAGGTTTTTTTTCTTTTCTTTCTAAGAGAGATAGTTCATATAAGAGATATTCTACATCATATTTATTCGAATAGTGTCCTGTCTTTAAGATAGAATCTAAAGTATCAGGTGTTGTAAAGGAACGATTATCAAGTAATGTGGCTTCTTTTAAGAAGGAACTTACATGCTGACGACAATAATAACGAAACTCTCCTATTCTGTCTATTTCATAGGCATTTAGTAATTCTTTCTTTTCATCATTAGTAAGATAGAGATACTGACTGATCTGCTGGATAAAATCACGATTTGGTATTTTACGTTCTCCTCTAATAATCTTATAAAAAGTAGAACGGTCTATCTGGAAGTATTCTGCACACTTCTTGATATTGATTTTTTTAGTCTTGATATATTCGGATAATAATTGAGAAACATACATAGTACTACATCTCCATTTCAATCATTTTTATACATTCATCAATCAGTTTGATTTCATCTTCTTTACTATAAGCATTCTTCTTCACTACATTGTCAATAAAGTCTTTAAATGCTTCTACAAGGGTGATTTCTTTAATAGAGATATTTGCGAGGGTGCCAGTTGAATCGGATGCAATTATATGGAATGATTGATTAGTTAACTGGAAGTATGTTGTAGATGTTTCAGAAAGATAAGGCATATCTGCCATCATGACATAAGGATGCTTCTTGCAGAATTCTTTCCACTTTCTAAGTAATGTGAGTCTATCTTCTAAAGAAAGAGGGTTAAAGAGTTCTGGGGGAATATCATGTAGATAACCAGTCTTTGCTGTATAGCGTAATCCCTGCAGTGTATAGATAATATGGAATATATCAGAATGTTGAGGATAGAAGACCTGATTCCAGTAATTCACATAGTTTTGATAGTCTTTAATAAATCCTTCTTTATCAGGAAAGAAATCTTTTAATACTCTACGCATAATATTAAAATCACTTTTTTCAAAGACATAAGTAGGACATGGTGTTGTCATGATCTCCTGTGTAATAACATGAGTATCAAAGAATGTCTGCGTGTCTGCAAGATAGTTTGTCCATGAATCACGTGTCATAAAACACTCTGCTTCTTTTAAATAAGCATCAAATTTTTCTTTATAGGCATTCACAATCTGTGGAAGTTTATAAAGTATTCCCTGACTATGATCATTTGTATAGGTAAACACATAACGTGTTGTAATCATTACATTAGGGTAGAATATATCATGTTCATTCATGATAGAAACATTACTGTAGTAGTAATAAGGATGATAATTCTTATTACGTAAGATGACAGGTAATAGATTATTTAAACACTTTAAGTTATAGAATTCATTATTCTTTGTCTGTTTCTGTGAATTATCTAGATAGAATAAATGAGTCATAGGCATCTCTGCTGAAATATGATTAAAAGAATCGAATATAATAGACATATCATAAGGCTGTTCCATGATTCTTACATGAGGTTTTTCTTCTCTTAGTTCATAAGAATATAAAGTATAGAGTATATGTTCTACATTGATTCTTCCTGTATAGACATCATCTACAAGAGTCTGATCATCTTGTACCTGTTCTGTAATGTGATAATGATGATCCAATACATGATCTGCTTCCTTAAAGAAATCCTGGATATGTTTACGACGATAGAATATAAAAGCACCTATTGTATCAATTTCATAAGCTTCTAATATCTGTTTTGTTTCTTCCTGACTTAAACATAGATATTGTGCCATTTTATTGACTAATGCTTCACTTGTTGCAGGTCTTTGACCTTTAATGATCTTATGTAGTGTAGAACGATCTATTTCTAAGTATTGTGAAAATTGTGTTATATTCGTTTTCTTTTTATTAATATAAAACGATAATAGTTCTGATAGAGACATAGTTATATCCTCCCTTACTCATAATTATATCACGGAACTATTTAGCTAAGATATAATCAAATATTTTTTATTAACTCCTATATTTAGGCTTTATCGTATCTAACTTTAATACATTACTTATTTGATTGGTTTATACTATGTATAGGAGATGATAATGTGCAAACATTTTCACAACAATTGCATACGCTCTCTTTTGGTGCTAGACTTAATATGGTTGGATAGTCAACTAAAGAGGTGAGAAAGATGGATAAGAAAGAGAACTTCATGAGTGATAATGCATTACTGTATCGTGCGGCTATTAAATATTATGATAATAGATTAAAGAGATATGATATAGGTTATGGACAGGTTGTGAATCTGATGATGATTCATGAACATCCTGGTATTACTATGAAGGAATTGTCTTCAAGTGGTTCTGTGGATAAAGGAACAATTACCAAGAGTATATCTAAGTTACAGGAGGCGGGCTATATTCGTGTAGAAGAGAATACTCTTGATAAACGTTCTAAGAGGCTTAAAACAACACCTAAAGCGAAAGATGTGATTGCGGAAATGTATCTTGCGAGAAAAGACTGGTGGTCACATCTAACATCTGATCTGACTTTAGAAGAAGTGGATCAGTTAGAAAAGACAATGCATCTATTGGTCAAGAAAGCAATAGAAGAACCAGCTTATCAGAATCATTTTCGCATCTTTGGTTTTCAAAAGCTCACTCTTCTAGATTATCCAGGAAAGATGGCATGTACTCTATTTACTGGAGGATGTAATTTTAAATGTCCTTTCTGTCATAATTCTGATTTAGTTTTCTTACCAGAAAATATGGTGGAGATTGAACAGGAGGATGTCCTTGAATTCTTAGAAAAGAGAAAGAATATATTAGAGGGTGTATGTATTACAGGTGGAGAACCTTTATTACAGGCTGGTATTGTGGATTTCTTAAGAGTGATCAAGGATATGGGGTACTCTATTAAATTAGATACAAATGGTTCTTTTCCTAATAAGTTAAAAGAATTGGTAGAAGATGGTCTTGTAGACTATGTAGCAGTAGATATCAAGAATGCCCCTAAGAAATACAATAAGACAATTGGTTTAGAAGGTTATCGTCTTGATTCTATTAAAACAACAGTCCAGTATTTATTAGAAAATCATGTGGATTATGAATTCAGAACGACAATTATTAAAGAATTTCATACAGAAAATGATATGAGACTAATTGGAGAATGGATCAAAGGTGCTAAGCGTTATTATCTTCAAAACTTTGAAGATAATGAGAATGTGATTCAAAAAGGTTTACATGCATGCTCATTAGAAACACTCCAGAGTTATAAGAAGATTTTAGAAGAATATGTTGATGAATGTGAAATCAGAGGGATAGAAGAAAGGATATGATGATATGTACCAGGTCATTAAAAGAGATGGTAAGATTACAGAGTTTGATTTAAAGAAGATAACCCGTGCGATTGAAAAAGCATTTATTTCATTAAAGAAAGAATATCATCCAAGTGTGATTGATATGCTTGCATTAAAGGTCACAAGTGATTTTGAAAAGAAGATTAAGGATCATAAGATTGCAGTAGAAGATATCCAGGATAGTGTAGAGGATATTTTATCACAGGCAGGTTATAGTGATGTGGCGAAGTCTTATATTCTTTATCGTAAACAGAGAGAGAAAGTAAGAAATATGAAGTCTACGATTCTTGATTATAAGGATCTAGTGAATAGTTATGTGAATGCGACTGACTGGAGAGTGAAAGAGAATTCTACTGTCACTTATTCTGTTGGTGGGTTGATTCTAAGTAACAGTGGTGCAATTACTGCAAATTATTGGTTATCTGAAATATATGATCAGGAGATTGCGGATGCACATAGAGATGGTGATTTCCATATTCATGATTTAAGTATGTTGACAGGGTATTGTGCAGGATGGTCTTTAAAACAATTGATTCAGGAAGGTTTAGGAGGCATTCCAGGTAAGATTACATCTAAACCAGCTAAACATCTTGCGTCATTATGTAACCAGATGGTGAACTTCTTAGGTATTATGCAGAATGAATGGGCAGGTGCTCAGGCTTTCTCTTCTTTTGATACTTATTTAGCACCATTTGTAAAGGTAGATAATCTTCCATATGATCAAGTTAAGAAATGTATTGAATCATTTATTTATGGTGTCAATACACCTTCACGCTGGGGAACACAGGCTCCTTTCTCTAATATTACTTTAGACTGGACAGTACCAAATGATTTAGCTGAATTGAATGCGATAGTTGGTGGAAAAGAAATGGACTTCCGTTATAAGGATTGTCAGAAAGAAATGGACATGATCAATAAAGCCTTTATTGAAGTGATGATTGAAGGTGATGCGAATGGTCGTGGATTCCAGTACCCTATTCCTACTTACTCTATCACAAAGGATTTTGATTGGTCTGAAACAGAAAATAATAAACTATTATTTGAAATGACTGCAAAGTTTGGTACACCCTATTTCTCTAATTATATTAATTCAGATATGGAACCAAGTGATGTCAGATCAATGTGTTGTCGATTAAGACTTGACTTAAGAGAGTTAAGAAGAAAGAGTGGAGGATTCTTTGGTTCAGGTGAATCAACAGGATCAGTGGGTGTCGTTACTATTAACCTTCCACGTATTGCTTATTTATCTCATAATGAACAGGAATTCTATGAAAGACTGGATCACTTAATGGATCTTGCTGCAAGATCATTAAAGGTAAAAAGAGATGTGATTAGTAAGTTATTAGAAGAAGGTCTCTATCCTTATACTAAACGTTATTTAGGATCATTTAAGAATCATTTCTCTACTATTGGCTTAGTAGGTATGAATGAAGCCACACTCAATGCGAACTGGCTTAAAGAAGACTTAACACATACAGATGCACAGGAATTTGCGAAGGATGTGTTAAACCATATGCGTGAAAGATTAGTGATCTATCAGGAAGAATATGGTGACTTATATAACCTAGAAGCAACACCTGCAGAATCTACATCTTATCGTCTTGCGAAACATGATAAGAAGAAATATCCAGATATCATTACTGCCACTAAAGAGGGTAATACACCTTACTATACAAACTCATCTCATTTACCAGTAGGTTATACAGATGACTTATTTACTGCTTTAGATATTCAGGATGAATTACAGACTCTTTACACATCAGGTACTGTATTCCATGCCTTCTTAGGTGAAAAGCTACCAGACTGGAAAGGTGCTGCAACACTTGTAAGAAAGATTGCAGAAAACTATAAACTTCCTTATTATACAATTTCACCTACTTACTCTATTTGTGAAGATCATGGTTATCTTGTAGGTGAACAGCCTATATGTCCTGTATGTGGTAAACCAACAGAAGTATGGAGCCGTATTACAGGTTACTATAGACCAGTTAAGAACTGGAATGAAGGTAAAGCACAGGAATTCAAGGAACGTAAAACATATGATATGGGTCACTCAGTACTAAGTGGCAGACATATGAAGAAGATCAAAGAAGAACAGGCACAACCTGTTATACAGAATGAAAAGCTTTATTTATTCACAACAAAAACATGTCCTAACTGTCGTATTATTAAGAAGATATTAGAAGATGAACATGTAGACTATGAATTAATAGATGCAGAAGAACAAGTAGACCTCACAAAGAGATTTTCTGTCATGCAGGCCCCTACTCTTGTCGTTGCGAATGATAAGAGCTATGCGAAATATGTGAATGTGTCTAATATTAGAAAATATATAGAAGAAAGATCATAACCAAAGTGGGCATCACTAAAAGTGATGCCCATTTCTTTCAAAGTAAAAAGAAGACTGTGAGATCATTCGATTTCATAATCTTCTTTGACTTCTATTGTTTCTTCAAAATACCCACCTTTTGAATCTCTTATTTCTTCAAAAGTCTTTTGGTAAATATATGCTTTATAGCATAAGAATACTAATAATACAACAAGCGCAACTGATAAGAAATTCTTTAATAATCTTCTTACCTTCGCTTTTTCAATCAGACGATCCATATCCTCTTGCTCATAGTAACTAATAATAACTTCCTTGGGTGTACCAAGTCTTTCTACGATTTCATCATATGTCATATCATGAGAACCATCATCAATATTATCTATGAGTTTTCTTATATATTCTTTTTCAGATTTACCATAAGAAGCAAATAGATACTTACATTGTTTAATATACTTTTTAACGTTTTTATTGTAAGTCATGCTCTTCCTCCATAAATGTATCAATAATGCTTGTCATCTCTTTGTATTCTTTGTATATGCTCTCTAGGTACTCTTTTCCAGATGGCTCCAAATGATAATATATTCTTGTCATTCTCTTTCCAACAAGCTTTTTCTCACTTGATATATAGCCTAGATCTTCAAACTTATAAAGAACAGGATACATACTTCCTTCTTTGATATCTATCTTACCATTTGTAAGTTCTTTAATGGAATGAGTGATCTCATACCCATAACAATCTCTTATTGAAAGAATCTTGAGAAATAACATTTCTAGTTTAAAAAAGTTATTATTCTTTTTTGGCATAAGGCTACCTCCATAGAAATAGTAACATGAATATATTTGTTAGACAATATATAGAAAAACTATATAGTGGTTGACAAAAAGATAAACCACATGATAACATTTAAGTGAAGTAAACGTTTACATTTGTGCTGAAAAATGGAGTGTTAAGGTATGAAAAAATTAATTGTGCTTTCTTTTTTGGCTGTTGCTTGTGCAGTATCGCTGGCTAATACTGAAGTTGATGCTTTAGATGATACAGTTATCAATCAATATCTTCTTTTAAAAAATGAATATAATATAACTAAATCAAGATATATGCTATCTGAAACTCATAATAATGCAGTGAAGTTAAATAAAGCAGGAAAGGATATTGATTGTTTTAAAAATCGTATTTATGAATTAAAAGGTAAATCAAGAGAGGAATTGAAAAGATATAAGTATACAAATTCTCAAATTGATGCGATAAAGAATTATGATGGAACAGAAGAAATGACTGTAAAAGCTTCTTCAAAAATCAAGTTTAGCGTTAAGAAGAATATATTAAGTTATGATGCGAAAACAGGATTGTCTACTGTAAAAGCAACAGTAAGCTTTAGCTGGAATGGAACACCTGAAGATTATGGAAATGATGCTTTTGCGATGGCATATGAAGCAGATAATAATCATATTTTTAAGGAAGTTTCATCCGTTACTTCTTTATTAAAATACAAGGAATTCAAATCCTATAAGAGTGTAAAAACATGGACGAAGTCAGCGATTAAGAAAGGTGATCAAGATGTTATTGGATCATATGGATGGTCATTTCCTTTAAGAATAAAAGGTGATCAATATTATGCGTATTTGTATAAGGGATCTTTTTCTATAACAGGAGTAGTAAGTGGAAAATTAAAATATTTCAATGTGCGTTACTTATACAGTCATAAATCATCTATAGTTCCAACAGGATTTGGAATTAGTATATCTAGAGGTATGTCTTCTGCAGGAATAGTACTCACAAAAAGATCTCGACATAAAGGGTATCCTGAAAAACATGGTGGCGTTGTGACTTGTTCATAATCTTAATGAATTATAAGGAGATAATAAAATGAAGAAATTATTGATGATAATATTTTTATTCTTTTTGGTAACTTATGGGTGTCATGTACTAACTCTAATTAATTTAGAGATATTCATGTATATATTTAATGCATGGCAGGATTTTGAATTTTATAACGTGCTCTTTAGTATATACACTGCCTGTGCTATAGTTGTAATAACTATGTATCTTTTGCATAAGAAAAAGAATTAATACACGGGAAAAGACCAATCACTATTATTGATATACTTTGTTTGTTGATACAAATATGAGGCTGTTGAACTTCAACAGTCTTTTATTTTATAAAAACACTTGATTATATAGTTAGTTTATGCTAACCTATAGATAGTTAGTAAGAACTAACTAGGAGGTCAACAATGAAAGTAGTCTATGCATCAAGAACTGGAAATGTAGAAACATTAATTGGAAAACTAGGTATTACAGACGCATTACATATTGAAGATGGTACAGAAAAGGTTTCTGAAGACTATATCTTATTTACTTATACAGATGGCTTTGGAGATGTTCCTTATGAAGTATCAGACTTCTTAGAAAACAATCCATCTATTAAAGGTGTTATTGCATCTGGTGATACAGGATATGGTGAAGCATATTGTTTAGCTGGTGATAAAATCAGTGAAGATTATCATGTTCCATGTCTTTATAAAGTAGAAAATGATGGTACTGATGATGATGTAGAAGCCATCAAAGAGTTACTTTAATATGACCTTAGGATATCATCAATTTGAACGTCTTCTTCTTATGCATTGCACACCTACCTTGATCAAGCGTAAGTTAGGTAGTATGTTTCATCTTGATAATAGATATTCAGATGTTCATGAACTTGTAGAATATTATGATCAGATTCTTAACCTTCAAGGATTACGAATAAATCTCTTTTATACTCATGGTCGTTATACAGTATATGTATATCTGCCTTCCTCACTCAATTACTTAATGACTAACAAAGACATTCAATCCTTTCTGAAACAATATGATTATCCTGATCATGATATTCTATCTCATCTAGAGAAACGTCTTGAGATGAGTCAATATCCACACGAAATAGGGTTATTTTTGGGTTATCCACTTGCTGATGTATGGGGGTTTATACATCATAAGAAGTGTCAATGTTGTGGCTATTGGAAGGTATATGAAAATAAACGTGAAAAAGAAAGTCTCTTTGAACAATTTGACTGTTGTAAAAAAGAATTCATACTCCTTTATGAGCAGGGCTATTCTTTGTCACAAATCCTTAATCAGGCTGATAATCAGCCTTTTTCTTTTACCTTAAATGAATTATAATATTTTCGAGGTGGTTATAAATGATGAGAGTAAATGAAACAGAAACCAAAAGATTATTAGAAGCTGTTAAACCAGCGAAGCTTGTTGCAGCAACTAAATATATTGATGAAAAAGAAGTAGAAAAGCTAGAAGAATGTGGTGTTATGATCTATGGTGAAAATAAAGTACAGGACTTCTTAAAGAAGTATGAAGACTACCATGGAAAAGGTGTATGGCATTTTATTGGTACATTACAGACGAATAAAGTAAAGTATATTATTGATAAAGTACAGATGATTCATTCTGTCGCAAACTATAGATTAATTGATGAAATAGAGAAACAGGCAGCTAAACATGATCTCGTTATGGATATCTTATTACAGGTTAATATTGCGAAAGAAGAATCTAAACATGGCTTTAATGAAGAAGAAATGAATGAAGTGATGGACTACTTAAAAGATAAACCTCATTTAAATCCTAGAGGATTAATGATGATGGCTCCTAACATTGAAGTGGAAGAAACAAGACAATACTTTAAAGCAACTAAAGATCTATTAACTAAACTACAGGAATCTTATCCTAACTATCAATTGACTGAACTATCAATGGGTATGACACATGACTTCCCTATTGCGGTTGCAGAAGGTAGTACAATGGTAAGACTCGGTCATGCATTATTTGATGAATAATTAAAAACATCCCTAGAAACTTATGTTTCTAGGGATTTGTGTTTAGTATAGGAAATCTGGATTATTATATTCTGCACAACATTCCTGCCAGTATGCCATAGATTCCTTAATATCATGACAGACATAATCATAATCTTTCTTCTCTATCTTTCCATGTTCTGCCATACACTTATAGAATTTCTTTAAACTTGTAGCAGTTGTTTTGACAGTTGCAGGAGTAGACCACATACATTTACGGATAAAGAAATCTCCAAGGAAGTCACCAAGCATAGTAACGCCTTCCTCCATAGTTGCATCCATATGGTAATTTAAAAATTCATTGATAAACAGATCGGCATTAGATAGATGATTGTAGATGGTTTTTTGTTTTAATCCTGCATTTTCAAGATCTTCTTGAAAGAGAATTAAGTAGTTATGATTCGTGTCTTCATTTTGTTCACTAAAGTCTAGATGGTCCATAATCGTTATATTCCTTTCGATGTATAAATATATTATATAGTAATAGAAGAAGAAAGGCGTTAAATAGGTGAAAAATTTTATAAAAACGGTATTTTACCGACTTCTCATATTCCGCTGTTATAATAGAAATATGGAGAATACAGGTGTGGTTAAACGTATATTAGCTGTCTTAGTGCTTGTTTCTGTAATGCTTATACCAGGTTGTACGCATGATGAATATTCAGGTGAATTTAAGAACGATGAAGAAGTTGCAGAATATGTAGAGAAAATAATAAATAAGAAGTATAGCCGTTACTTTGATAATGAAAAGTTGTATTGTTCTGATTATGGGACGACTGATGAAGGAGTCTTTTATGCAACTGTATATGTGAAAGATGAGAAGTACGAATTTGGTGTTGAATATGATATTAAGAATAAGACATTAGAGACGGATGTATCAAAAGGATATCATTATGAGGAATTGTTAGAGGATATAAGAAATACGATTCCTGACACAATGAAATACGATGTACAGAGTGTAAAATGTAATAAGCGTAAAGGATTTATCAAAGATTATCATAAGTTTATAAGTGACACGGATACAAAGATTGAGTTAATGTTGTATTTTGATGGCTCTATGAGTGATGATGATGCAAAACAGGTACGAAGTTTAATGAAGATTTTATTTGATAAAGGGTTTAATGGAAGTGTTCAAGGTTGCAATGGAGAGTATTATAGTGATGTATTTAAGTTAGGCTCTATCCTTGATATTAAGAATATAGAAAAGTGTGATAATGAATAAATAGTGTAAAAATAGTGAAAGAATAGTGAAAAAGTTTTCTATACAGGTATAATTATAGAAAGAAGGAGGGCTTTTCTTATGATTAAAGTGACAATAACTAATGATATTTTAAACTCTATTATAGAAATAGAGCTGAACAGATATAAGATGTCGTTAGTGGAATTATCACAGAACGTTTTGAATAAACTTCGTAAAAATTCAAAGAAAAAAAGCTCTTATGCTTCAAACAAGATTGAAGGAAATCCTTTATCTGAAAAACAGGTGGAAGAAGTCATTGAAAGTGGTGAAAGAAAACATTATTTGAAGCCAGAACAGGAAGTAAGAAATTATTTTCTTGCATTGAATTATCTAGAAGAGAAGTTGAACAATAAAGAAAAGTTATCTAAAAAACTAATTTTAGATGTTCAGAAATTAGTTGAGAAAGGTGCTTCTAAAGAAAAAATAGGCCTTAGAGGACCTATGCCACCAGGAGTATTATTTGCAGTATATGATTCTAAGACAGGAAATCCGGATTATATTCCACCAGAATATAATGATGTTCCAGGATTACTGGATGAGTTGATAGAGTATGTTAATACTACTGATGATCATCCATTGATTGTTGCAGCAGTTGTACATTATCAATTGGTAACTATTCATCCATTTGAGGATGGTAATGGAAGAACCGCAAGATTATTATCTGGATATATTATGGATTTAAATGGATATGGTTTTAATGGAATTAGTTCACTAGAAGAGTATTTTGCATATGATGTAGATGAATATTATGACTCTATTCAAATGGGGTTACCTGCATTGTATTATTCTGGAAGAGAGAATCCGCCACATCCTGAAATATGGATTAATTACTTTCTGCGAATGGTAAAGTTGTATTCTAGAAAAGTGTGTGATCTACAATTATCTTCTGAAGAGGAAGATATTGCAGGAAGTTTATCTTTCTTAAAAGAGAGAGAAAAAGAATTATTAGTATTGTTGATTTCAACTTATCGAGGAGAGTTTACTCCAATAGAAGTGAGTAAACAATTATCAGTTACAAATAAGACAGTTATTAATAGATTGGCTGGTTTAGTGAAGAATGGATTTGTGATTCCAATATTAGTTAATAAGAGAATCCGTTCCTACAAACTAAGTGAATTTGCGGTAAATCATGAAAGGGAAATTAAGGAAGCAGTTGGGTAAAAAATATGATGAATAAGTATAGAATTATATTCAGTCCAACAGGTGGAACTGAAAAGGTATCAAAATCAATCACAAAAAATTGGGGGTATGTCGAAGACATAGATCTTTCAGTTGTAGATAAGAATTATCAAAATATATCATTGATAGAAAATGATATTGCGGTGATTGCCATGCCAACTTACGCAGGACTAGCACCACAAGTCGCATTAGATAGACTTGCTAAAATCAATGCACATAACTGTAAATGTGTCATTGTTACGGTATATGGAAATAGAGCATACGAAGATACACTTGTTCAAATGGAAGATTATGCACGTATGGCTGGATTTGATGTCATTGGGGCTATATCAGCCATTGCTGAACATTCTATTTTCCATCAATTTGCGACAGGAAGACCGGATGAGAATGATTGTCATCAATTAAAAGAATTTGGTGATCAGATTCTAGAAAAAGCATCTAATAAGATTAATACTAAACCGAATATTCCAGGTCATAGACCTTATAAGAAAGCAGGTGGAGGAACGATTCCTCAAGCAAATACCTTATGTACAAGGTGTGGCTTATGTGTAATGAAATGTCCAACAGGTGCTATTAGTAAAGATAATCCGCAAGTGACAGACAAGAATAAATGTATCTCATGTATGCGTTGTGTGGCTGTTTGTCTTAGTCAGGCAAGAAGTCTAGATCAAGAGAAGATGGCAGTTATAGAAACAGCAATCACAAAGGCTTGTTCAATCAAAAAAGAGTGTGAATTATTTATATAATTGAATAGTAGATCATACAAAAGAGGACGAGATAGGATGATATTTTCATCCTTCTTTCCTCTTTTTGACTTTGTTGGACGAGCGTCGTACTTTTCCTTACAAATAATTAAAATTTGTGTATTTATCGTGATATTTTGTAATTTTATTAGGCAAAAAACTAGATTATTTCTTAAAATTCGTTTAATATAGGTTCGATATAATACACAAAAAGAGAGAAGGATGTGGAAATATGAAATATTATTTAGGAATTGATGTAGGATCTACGACTGTAAAACTCTATTTGACAGATGAGAATGATAAATGCTTATTTTCTAAGTACACAAGACATTTCTCAGATGTTAGAAAAACAATCTATGAGTTATTAATTGAAGTAAAGAACCAGATGGGTGATATTGATTTATATCCTGTTATGACTGGTTCAGGAGGTTTATCTCTTGCAGATAAGCTTGGTATTTCTTTTATACAGGAAGTTATTGCGTGTACAAAGACAGTAGAAACATATATTCCACAAACTGATGTTGTTATAGAGCTTGGTGGAGAAGATGCCAAGATCACTTATTTTGAAGGACAGCTTGAACAGCGTATGAACGGTACTTGTGCAGGAGGTACTGGGGCATTTATTGACCAGATGGCTACTTTATTAAAGACTGATGCTGCTGGTTTAAATGAATATGCGAAAAACTATAAGACAATCTATCCTATCGCATCACGTTGTGGTGTCTTTGCGAAAACAGATATTCAGCCTTTAATTAATGAAGGTGTATCTAAAGAAGATATTGCGGTATCTATTTTCCAGGCAGTCGTCAATCAGACTATTTCTGGTCTTGCCTGTGGTAAGCCTATTAGAGGGAATGTTGCATTCTTAGGTGGTCCACTTTATTTCATGGATCAGTTAAGAGAACGTTTTATTGAAACATTAGGTTTAACTGAAGATGAAATCATCTTCCCACAGAACTCACAGCTATTTGTTGCTATGGGTGCATGTTTAAATGCGAAAGAAAAGGTAGAAAGCCCATTAAACATCTCTAAGATTATTGAAGACTTAGAAGGTCTTTCAGACTCCCCTACAGAACTTACAAATGTCTTAGAACCATTATTCAATGATGAAGCAGAATTAAAAGAATTCAGAGAAAGACACTTTACCCATATCACTAAGAAAAGAACACTTAAGAAATATAAAGGTAAAGTATTCTTAGGGATCGATGTTGGTTCTACAACATCTAAGATCATCATGACTGATGAACAGGGTGCTATTTTATATTCTTTCTATAGTTCTAATGAAGGAAATCCATTACAGTTGATCATGAGTCTGATGAAGGAAATTTATCAGATGCTTCCAGAAGGATGTTATATTGCGAAAGCCGGTGTTACTGGTTATGGTGAAGCCCTTATTAAAGCTGCTTTAAAGGTAGATATTGGTGAAGTAGAAACAATTGCCCATTATACTGCCGCAAAAGCCTATGAACCTGATGTAGACTTCATTCTTGATATTGGTGGTCAGGATATGAAGGCTATTACTATTAGAGATAATGTCATTCAGAATATTTCATTAAATGAAGCATGTTCTGCGGGATGTGGTTCATTCTTAGAGACATTCGCAAAATCATTAGGTTATAAGATTGAAGAATTCGCAGAACTTGCATTAAAGTCTAAACACCCTATTGATTTAGGTTCTAGATGTACAGTATTCATGAACTCAAAGGTAAAACAGGCACAAAAAGAAGGTGCTTCAGTAGAAGATATTAGTGCTGGTTTATCTTATTCAGTTATCAAGAATGCGTTATATAAAGTTATTAAATTAAGAAGTAAAGAAGATATTGGTAAGCATGTTGTTGTACAGGGAGGTACTTTCTATAACGAAGCTGTACTACGTGCATTTGAAAAAGAAACTGGTATTGAAGTAGTAAGACCTGATATCGCAGGATTAATGGGTGCTTATGGTATGGCCCGTATTGCGATTGAAAATGATGACAATGAACCTTCTACTATTCTTTCATTAGAAGAAATAGAAGCACTTGACTATGATACAAAGATTAGAAACTGTGGTAAGTGTACAAATAACTGTATGTTAACTATTACATCATTCAATGATGGTAGAGAATATATTTCAGGTAATAGATGTGAAAGAGGGGCTAACCTTCCAATGACATCTAAGAAGTTACCTAACCTCTATGATTATAAATATGGTCGTATCTTTGGGTATAAATCACTTTCTAAAGATGATGCAAAAAGAGGAGAAGTGGGTATTCCTAGAGTACTTAATATGTATGAGAACTATCCATTCTGGCATACATTCTTTACTCAGTTAGGCTTTAGAGTTGTCTTATCTGCAAGATCTTCTAAGAAAATCTATGAAAAGGGTATTGAATCTATTCCATCAGAAAATGCCTGCTATCCAGCAAAGATTTCTCATGGACATATTGAAAACCTGATTGAAAGAGGTATTCCTTTTATCTTCTATCCATCAGTAGCTTATGAAAGAAAAGAATATGAAGATGCAGGTAATAACTATAACTGTCCAGTTGTTGCTTCTTATCCAGAAGTTATTAGAAACAATGTAGACAGCTTAGAAGAACACAACGTGAAATATAAGAACCCATTCTTATCTTTAAATAACCCTAAAACATTATTTAAGGTAATGAAGGAATCTTTAGCTGAATATGATATTTCAGATAAGGAAATGCATAATGCGATTGATAAGGCTTATCAGGAATTAGCACGTGCAAGAAAAGATATTGAAGTTAAGGGTCAGGAAGCATTGGAATGGATGCATAAAAACCATAAGAAGGGTATTGTCCTTGCAGGACGTCCTTATCATGTAGATCCAGAAATCAACCATGGTATTGCAAGTTTAATTACAAGTGAAGGTTTCTGTGTATTAACAGAAGATTCTGTATGTAATTTAAATAAAGAAAACTTAGATTTACGTGTAGTAGACCAGTGGACATATCATTCTAGACTTTATCGTGCTGCTGAATTCGTAACAACTCAGCCAGATCTTGAACTCATTCAGTTAACATCATTTGGATGTGGATTAGATGCAGTTACAAGTGACCAGGTGGCTGAATTATTACAGGCAAGAGGTAAGATTTATACACTTATTAAGATTGATGAAGCTTCTAACTTAGGACCAATCAGAATCCGTATTAGATCACTAAAAGCAACAGTAAAGAAGAAAGACAATACTGTACACTTAGAAAATAAATATGAATCTGAAAAGGTATCATTCACACAAGAAATGAAGGATGATAGATGGACTATTCTATGTCCTCAGATGTCTCCTATTCATTTCCAGTTTGTAGAAACTGCAATGAATTCAGAAGGCTATAACTTTGTGGTATTACCTTCAGTAGATAAAGAAGCGGTAGACCAGGGATTAAAGTATGTCAATAATGATGCATGTTACCCAAGTATCTTAGTAGCAGGTCAGATGATGAATGCCTTGAATTCAGGTAAGTATGATCCTCATAAGGTGGCATTGATCATCTCACAGACAGGTGGAGGATGTCGTGCAACAAATTATATTGCGTTTATTAGAAAAGCATTAAAGGATGCACATATGGATTATGTACCTGTTATTTCAGCAAACTTACAGGGATTAGAATCTAACCCAGGCTTTAAGATCACTTATAAGGTGGCTAAGAAGGTTATTATTGGGGCTATGTATGGTGACTTATTCATGAGAGTTTTATATCGTGTAAGACCTTATGAAAAGGTGAAAGGTTCAGCAAATGAATTATATGAATCATGGGTAGAAAAATGTAAGGAAAACGTTGAAAATGGTTCTATGAAGGAATTCAAGAAGAACGTTTATCAGATTGTAAAGGAATTTGATGAATTACCACTTCTAGATATTAAGAAACCTAGAGTAGGTCTTGTAGGAGAAATCCTTGTAAAATTCCACCCTACTGCCAATAATGAGATTGTAAAGACTATTGAAGAAGAAGGCGCAGAAGCAGTTATGCCAGATCTCATTGACTTCTTCCAGTATTGTTTCTACAATACTCAGTATGAACATGAACATTATGATGCAAGCTGGAAATCAGCTAAGTTATGTAATGTAGCAATTAAACTCGTAGACTTCTTAAGAAAAGATATGATTAAGGCATTAGAAGCATCAAATCGTTTTGATGCACCACATCCTATTGATCAAATTGCGAAGAAAGCAAGTGAAGTTGTTTCTATTGGTAACCAGACAGGTGAAGGATGGTTCTTAACGGGTGAAATGATTGAACTCATTGATGAAGGTGCACCAAATATTGTATGTATGCAGCCATTTGCCTGCTTACCTAACCATGTAACAGGTAAGGGTGTCATTAAGGCATTAAGAAGAAAATATCCACAGTCTAACATCGTTGCGATTGATTACGATCCAGGGGCTAGTGAAACAAACCAGCTTAATCGTATTAAATTGATGTTATCAACAGCATTTAAGAACATGGAATCATCTAAATAGTGGAGGAAGATATGGAAGATGGACATTCCACCCCGCCCTCGCGAGGTAGGGCTATTCTAGGCTTTATAAGATCAAAACTGAATTATAATAAGATTTCTGTATTAAAGAAATTAGCCTGTAAGAATAACCCTGTAATATATAGACGTGTATTACAAGAATTAGGCGACTACAAGTATAAAAAGAAACCTGTGAAGGGTATAACCCTTTCACAGGCTGATTATGATACATGCTGCCTTATACTCACTGTAATGGTTGAGAAAGATTTCGATTATTATTATGATCAGGGAGATGTCAAACGTACAATAGAACGTATGATTGACTTACTGAGTTAGGAGACTATTGTGAGAAAGATTAAAGAAGTTGTTGTAGTAGAAGGTAAAACAGATACAGCAACACTTAAACAGTTATTTGATGTAGATACAATTGAAACATCTGGGTCAGGAATCAACGAAGATATTCTGTCTCTCATTAAAACTGCTGCCAAGACACGTGGTGTCATTGTCTTAACAGACCCTGATTATCCTGGTACACAGATTAGAAATAAAGTTATTCAGGCTGTTCCTAATGCGAAGCATGCCTTTGTCGCAAAAAAGGATGCTAAGGGTGTGAAGAAACTTGGCATTGCGGAAGCAAGACATGATGCAATTATCGAAGCACTAGAGAATGCAGTCACATTTAGTGATGCTAAAGAATCTATTTCATGGGATGAATTTATTGATCTAGATGTATTAGGAAATAAGAAGAGAAGACTACAGGTCTATGATGCCTTTCATTTAGGTTATGGTAATGCGAAAGCATTATTTAAGAGACTGAATATGATGGGTATTACAAAAGAAGAAGTACTTAAAGCATTAAAGAGTCAGTAGACATAGTATCTACTGACTCTTTCTTTTACTGATCTGTTATTGTATATTTTATTTCTCCTACACCTGAATATTTTGAATTTCTGTAGACATCATACCAAAGAAGACCAAACCATAGCGCAAGTAATGTACAAAGGACACAAAGAAAAATAATGAACTTCTGGAACACTTCTTTTAGTCTCATTCTTTGAATCAAATAGTTCTCATCACTATTCTGGATATATTCAACGACTATATCCTTTGGTTCACCAAAATGTTCTACAATATCTTCATAGGAACAATCAGGATGATCATCCATGAATTCTTTTAAATGTTTCTTCAAATCAAGAAGATAGAATTTCTCTTTATCTGTATGCATGGGCATAATAGTCCAAATATTGTGAATATATTGTTCTGTATTATTCATAAGATTCTCCTAAAGATTCCTTAATCACATTATGGATTCCATCCACGGCTTGATTAAATTCATTAATCATTTCTAATAACTTTTCTTTACCCTCTTCTTCTATATGATAATAGACTCTTATTTTGCGTTCTATTACCTTCTCGTAACTAGAAATATAGTGTGCATCCTGTAATTTATAGAGAATAGGATACATAGTGCCTTCTTTAATGTCTATGAGTTCATGAGAGTAAGTTTTAATCTGTTTTGTTATTTCATACCCATAACAATCCTGCTTCGCAATAATACATAGAAGAAGCATATCCAGTTTGAAAAATTGATTCTTTTTGGCCATATTAATCGATCCTCAACATTCATATACCTATATTATACTTTGTGTTTTAAAACTAGCAATACATAGATATACTATGTACAAAGTGCAAAATTCATGATATTATATGTATGTGGAAACGTTTTCAACAAAAAAATAAATAATAGGAGTCATTATTATGAAACGCAGATTAAAATTCGCATTAGTATCAATTCTCTCTTTAATTATGGTTTTATTTAATTTTGTTCCTGTATCAGCAATCGAAGAAAATATTGTAATTCCAGTTAAAATTAGTGATACGGAAACATGGTTTTTTAAATCAGTAGAAGATTATAATAAGTACAAGCAACAAATAGAGTTAGGCGCAGATAATATTAACGTATGTGGAGAGTATTCAACTACCAAAGAGATATCTAGAAAGAATGTTTCTCATAAATTTATAGGCTATCATAGCAAAACTAAAAAATGGAGTAAAACTTCATATTATAAATTAACGCCATCAACAAAATGTACTGTTTCACTTTCTTCAACTTATGAAGGTATTTTGTTTAAATTTCTTTTAAATCATGTAACAACTGTTGAGACGAGACTAAATGCCGATAGTAGCAGATATAGCAAACTTGCACTTTCAGGAGATTATATAGTGAAGCATATGAGAACATTCTATTATGATTCAAATGGATTATATGATACTTATGATTATGTTTCGAGCAAAAACACTAACAAGTATTTAGATGTAAAATACAAATAATAATTTGAATACCCATAATTTGCTAAAATACTTTTTCAAGATATATCATGCGAACTTGTATGCTATTTACAAAGACTATTGTTAAAGAGTTCTTATAATATGCTTATTTTATGGGTATTCAAAATGAAAAATGTTTTAATTTTATTAGGAAATGAGGAATTATTTATGCTCAGTACTAAAGAGAAGAAGTTTATTATTTGTTTTGTGATTTATGTCGCATTATTTATTGCATCGGCTTTTTACCCTGATGGAGTTAGTCTTTATTTCGGTTTAGGCAGTATTCATATTGTGATTTCTTCACTACCTACAATATTCTGTTCTAATTTAGTTTTACCATTTATCGGAAACACATTATTACTCATCTATTTCTTTAAAGATGAAATCAAAAACTTCTTCACGATATAATAAAAAGGCTGTTCACCACAGCCTTATTTTAATAGTATGTGCTTTTCATCCAATGCTTCTTTAATACGCTCTAATGTCTCTTCATCAGGTACTGTAATTGTATGCAAGTGAACACCATCCGTTAATAGAGAAAGAGGTGCAATATCATTATCTTTAACTGCAGACATGAACTTCGATACATCATAACGTGAATATATATGTAGATTCCCTTTGATTTCTCCATAAAGAGGATGTTCTACTATCACATCTTCAACCTTACCACCTAAATCTACAATAGTATTTAATTCTTCTTCTAATTGATCATTATTATGCTTTACTGCAATCGTATAATGATTACTCCTATTAGTATCTAATATATATCCTCTAGGTGTTGCAGTAATATCTTCTCCCGATGCTCTAAGTAAAGCCACATCTCCTACAATAATCTGCCTAGAAACACCTAATTCTTTCGCAATTTTACTTGCTGAAACAGGTTTATCACTACTACTTATTATTTCCATTATTCTTGTTTTTCTATCCATATACATCACCTTTTCGACCATTATAGAAGAATTTTTCAGGGAACTCAATGGTCTTTTCTTTACATATCCTATATAATAAATGATATGGAAAATATCGCAAAAAAATCAAATACAGAATTTATATTAAATACATTTAACTTAAAGCCTTCTAAGAAATATGGACAGAACTTCTTAGTAGATCCAGGTATTATTCAAAGTATCGCAGATCATGCTTCGCTGGATAAGGAGACAGCAGTTATTGAAATAGGACCTGGTATAGGCGCTCTTACAGAACAGCTCTCTAATAAAGCTGGTAAAGTATTATGCTTTGAAATAGATGAACGTTTAAAAGAAGTATTATCATTCTCTTTAGAAGGACATGATAATGTAGAAATCATCTTCCAGGACTTTATGAAAGCTGATTTAGAAGAAGCTTGTAAGAAGTTAAAGAACTATAAGGATATCTGTGTTGTCACAAATCTTCCTTATTATATTACGTCTAAAATCATCACAAAGATTGTATCTTCTTCTACACCTATTAATCGTTTAGTCGCTATGGTACAAAAGGAAGTCGCACTAAAGCTCTGTTCTGAAGAAAAGAGTCCTTTAAAGATGATGATTGATTATGTAGGAGATGTTCAATATGAATTGAATGTGCCTAGACATGTATTCATGCCAGCACCTCATGTAGATAGTGCTGTTATTTCTATTCATAAAGAACGTGTTATATCACAGGAATTGATTGATCTGATTGAAGCAAGTTATACTGCAAAAAGAAAAACACTCTATAATAACTTAAAGTCTTTATATCATGATCAAACAAAAGAATTATTAGAATCATGTGGTATTCCTGCCAATAAACGTGCTGAGGAATTAAACATTGATGACTATATAAGAATACTAGAAAGGAGTCATACTCTATGAAGATTCGTGCTTATGCGAAAATAAACCTTGCATTAGATGTAGTAAGTGAAAGAGAAGATGGATATCATGAATTAGATATGATTATGGCCCCTATTGTTCTTCATGATTTGATTCTTATTGATCCTATTGAAAAAGGTATAGAAATTACTACAAACACATACCGTGTACCTACTGATGAACGTAACATCATGTATAAGGTGGCCGATGCATTAATCAAGAAGTTTGATATCCAAAGTGGTGTAAGAATCCACTGTTATAAGCATATTCCATCTCAAGCTGGAATGGGTGGAGGAAGTGCTGATGGTGCAGCTATCTTTCGCGCAATGAACAGTTTATTCCATTTACGTATGTCTTATCAGGATATGTGTGAAATGGGTAAAGAGATTGGTGCAGATATTCCATTTTGTGTATGGAATCGTATTGCGGTTGTAGGTGGTATTGGTGAAAATCTACATTTTATTGATCGTTCATGTTTTAATTGTCATTTATTGATTGTAAAACCTAAGAAAGGTGTTTCTACAAAGAAATGTTTTGATGATCTAGATATTGAAACAGCTGTTCATCCAGATATTGATTTAATGAAGCATGCAATTGAAAAGAATGATTATCAGGGTGTTGTAGATTGTTTAGGTAATACTTTAGAAGCTCCTTCTATTAAGATGGTACAGGATATCCAGTCTATTAAGGATGATATGATGAACTTTGGTTTTGATGGTGCTCTTATGTCAGGTAGTGGTTCATCTGTTTTTGGTATGACTCAAGATCCTGAATTAATTGATAAAGTGCTTCCATATTTTAAAAAGAAATATAGTTTTGCAGTAAAAACACAGATTTACTATCCAGAGAAAAGGAAAAAGGGATAACTTATGCCTTTTCTCTTTTATTTTGAATTGAATTTTGCTAGAATGTAGGGGAAAAAAAGGAGATATGTCGATGAAAGTTTATGCAGTTGTCTTAGCTGCGGGTAAAGGTACCCGTATGAAGTCAGATGCACCTAAGGTTGTTCATGAAGTTTTATATAAACCAATGATCAATCATGTGGTGGATGAATTAAAGAAGTTAGATATCGCAGAAACAGTCGTTGTTGTTGGACATGGGGCTGACCAGGTCAAGGCTTTGTTAGATAACGACGTCACTACTGTCTTACAGGAAGAGCAGAAAGGCTCTGGACATGCTGTCATGATGGCAGAAAGTGTTCTAGGGGATAAAGAAGGAATCACTCTTGTATTAAATGGTGATGCACCTTTAATTACTGCGGAGACATTACAGGGACTTATTGATTATCATATGAATGGTAAGAATAGTGGTACTGTAATGACATGTGATTGTGACTTGTCACTTCCATTTGGTCGTATTATTAAGGAAGATGGCCAGGTAACAGGAATTGTAGAATTCAAAGACTTACAGGAATCTCAGATGGATATCACTGAGATGAACGTAGGTGAATATTGTTTTGATAACAAATCAATGTTTGAAGCTTTAAAGAAAGTAACAAACAACAATGCTCAGGGTGAGTATTATATTACAGATTTAATTGGAATCATGAATGAAGAAGGCAAGAAGGTTGATGGCTATAAGATTCAGGATTTCAGTGAAGTAGGTGGCATTAATGACCGTGTTCAGCTTGCTGAAGCAACTAAGTTACTTCAGAAGAGAGTAAATAAGAACTGGTTATTAAATGGCGTAACTATTGTAGATACTGATAACACATATATTGGTACTGATGTTGTGATTGGTAAAGATACAATTATTGAACCAGGTTGTATTATCAAGGGACATACTACTATAGGGGCACACTGTCATATTGGTCCTTATTGTGAATTTACAGATGTAGATATTAAGGATAATGTGGAAATCAAGTTCTCAGTATTAAGCGATTCTGTTGTAGAAAGCGGTACTGATATTGGTCCTTATGCAAGACTAAGAACTAATTGTCATATTAGAGAGAATGTACACATTGGTAACTTTGTGGAAATGAAGAAAGCTGATTTTGGTAAGGGAAGCAAGTCTGCTCATCTTACTTATATCGGTGATGCTAAAGTAGGCGATGGCGTTAATATTGGTTGTGGTACTATCACAAGCAATTATGACGGTAAGAATAAGTCAATGACTGTTATTGGAAACAATGCATTTATTGGATGTAATTCAAATCTCGTTGCACCAGTGACTGTTGGTGAAGGCGCATTTGTTGCAGCTGGATCTACTGTAACAGAAACTGTAGAAGATGGCGCAATGTCTATCGCACGTGCTAGACAGGTGAACAAACCTGGTTATGCAAAAGTTTTAGAAGAAAAACGTATGAAGATTTATAACGAAAGAAACAAGAAATAAAAAAAGGGGACACATATGAAAAACAAAATTACAGTATTTTCTTTATCTTCAAGCAAGAAATTAGCTCAGGATATCGCAAGCATTTTAGGTACTAAGGTTGGAGACTGCAAAGTTCATCACTTCGCAGATGGTGAAATCTTATGTGAAATCGGTGAATCTGTTCGTGGTAAGGACGTATTCATTGTTCAGTCTACTTCTAATCCAGTAACTGAAAACTTAATGGAAATCTTAGTATTAACTGATGCTTTAAAACGTGCTTCTGCTCGTGAAATTACTGCAGTTATTCCATATTTCGGATATGCTAGACAGGATCGTAAAGCTAAACCTAGACAGCCAATCACTTCTAAGTTAGTTGCAGACTTATTAACTACAGCTGGTGTTAACCGTGTTGTAACTGTTGACTTACATGCAGCTCAGATCCAGGGATTCTTTGATATTCCAGTAGATGAAATGCAGGCTTTACCACTATTAATCAAATACTTCCGTAAAAAGAAGGTTCAGGATTTATGTGTTGTATCTCCTGACCATGGAGGAGCTACTAGAGCTCGTAAGATGTCTGAAGCATTTGACTGTCCTATCGCTATCATCGATAAGAGAAGACCTAAACCAAACGTTGCTGAAGTTATGGGTATCATCGGTAATGTTGAAGGTAAGAACTGTATCTTAATTGACGATATGATCGATACAGCTGGTACTATTACAGCTGGTGTTGATATGTTAAAACAGAAAGGTGCTAAGGATGTATATATTGCATGTACTCATGGTGTACTTTCTGGACCTGCTGTTGAAAGATTATCTACTTGTGCGGCAAAAGAAGTTGTTATTACTAACACTATCGAAATTCCACAGGATAAGAAATTTGATAAACTTGTTTCTGTATCTGTTGCAGGATTACTTGCACATACAATTGAAAACATCGAAAACGATTTACCAGTTAGTGACGTATTCACTCAGTATGATTGTTAATGTAGAGGACTCATCACGAGTCCTTTTTTAGACCAAATATAAGATTGTATATATGAAGTGAAATAAGGAAACTGCTCCTGTGGTTTCTATGCAGTAACGACTTGACTATGAATTGGTTAAGTGTTAGACTTCAAATGAACTCAGAAATCAAAATGCATCAAACGAAAAGGTAAGGATCCACCAATCCTTACCTTTTCTAACTTTTATAGTGGTTTAACACTAGGCTAGTTATCGTTTAAAAAATTCGTCTAACCATTTGCAAATATAATATGTAAGAACACCTGCCATGACGGTTATGATAAACTCAAAAAAATGTATCACCCCCCTTTCAAGGAGGACGATATCAAACTAGATCTGAAACAAGTAGTGAATTGGAAAAAGTGCATTAAAAACATAGTACGTAAAAATATCCTCCTGGTTACTGCCTAGAGGATATTTTCATTTCTACTTAAGTGCTTTTTTATTTAGTGTCCTTAACACGGGGTCCACATTAATATACTCTTTTTCTTAATACTCTATAGAGGATGATTGAAAGGATAGGAATCATTAAATATATACCAACAAGGATAGCCATATTAAAGAGTATAATCCAGACTCTCTCTTCCATATATAAGCTTATTGATGTGACAACAGTGCTATAGTGCAGTACAGATATTGCGATTACTTCTACAACTATGAGAAGGTAGAAAAACTTTGGCATTTTAGCTTTAACTAATAAGAATGTAAGTAACAGCGATACAACTAATAATGGCAGGATTTTGATTAATAAACTGCTATACAAAGCTAGAAGAAAATTCATCATATTACTCACCTCGATTGTATTAAACCATTTTTATAGTATGTCACATCTTTAAATTTAGAGTATTCCATCCTCTTCTACTACTTAAATAATATATTATTATTATTAAATAGTCTACATTTCTTGCATAAGAGACATATTTTCTTGCGTAAAAGACATGCGCTCTTTACAACTCATAGAAAAGTCTATTAATTCCTCACTTTTTCTAGAAAGCGTATACATAATTATTCATAACATGATAAAATATATTAAGTAATAGGTATGAATTATCTATGTTTCCGAAGATGAGGTGAATAAATGTGATAGAAGTAATAGAAAAAATTGGAAATATTGAAAATTTATCATTAAAAAACGATGAGATGGAAGTTGTTGTCTCAACATTTGGCTGTACTATTATTAAGATGATTATTGAAGATAAGAATGGAGTAAAAGGTGATGTTGTATTAGGTTATGATGACTTTAATCAATATCAGACTCTAGATGGTTATCTAGGTGCATTAGTAGGTAGAGTTGCGAATAGAATAGGAAAAGGAACATTTGAATTAAATGGTGAAACATATCATTTACCTATTAATAATGGTCCTAATAGCTTACATGGTGGTATTAGAGGATTTAGTTATCAGATTTTTGATTATGAAATCTTAGATGACTATACTATTAAGTTTACTTATCATGCAAAGGATGGAGAAGAAGGTTATCCAGGTAATATGGATTTTAGTGCTACTTATCATTTAGAGGGTACTACATTAACTATTTCTTATCATGCTACGAGTGATAAGGATACTTTAATTAATATTACTAACCATTCATATTTCAACTTATCAGGACATAAACATAATATCTATAATCACACTTTAAAGATTGATGCTGATTATTATGAACATGTAGATGCAGATGGTCTTGCTACAGGTGAAAAGGAAGCTGTAGAAGGTACTCCATTTGACTTTAGAATACCTGCAAAGATTGGTGAACGTGTAGAAGTGGATCATCCACAATTAAAGCTTGGTAATGGTTTTGACCATCATTTCTTCTTTACTACAGATAAGAACCAGGTTGTATTAGAAGATGAAGAAAGCGGTAGAAGATTAACAGTATCTACTACTTTACCAGGAGCACAGATCTATACCGCAAACTATCTAGATGGTCGTATTGGTAAGAATGGTGAACCTTATAATGCGAGAGATGCAGTATGTATTGAAACACAGAACTTACCAGACGCTATTCATATTGAAAAGAATCCAAGCACTATTTTAAGAAAGGGAGAAACATTTGATGCACAGACATCTTATTGTTTAGAGGTAATTAAATAATGAAACTTGCAACACAGATTATTAAAGATATTAGAAATGGTCAGGCAGATGCTTTATTAACTGATATTTATGTAGATGAGTCTTTATTAGATACTCAGAAAGAAAGATATATTGCAGCTATTGAAAAGTTCATCTCACTTTATGGTGATAAGGAAGTAGAAGTATTCTCAGCACCAGGTAGAAGTGAAGTATCTGGTAACCATACAGACCACCAGCATGGTGAAGTATTAGCTGCTGCAATTAACTTAGATATTATTGCGATTACAGCACCTAGAGATGGTGAAATTAAGGTATTATCTGATGATTATGACTTAAAGGCTGTAGCTGTAGATGACTTAGAAAAGAAAGCTGAAGAAGAAGGTACTTCTGAAGGATTAATTAGAGGTACTCTTGCACGCTTTAAGGAATTAGGTCTTCATATTGGTGGTTTTGAAGCTTATATGACAAGTGAAGTATTACAGGGTTCTGGTCTTTCTTCATCAGCAGCATTTGAAGTCATGATTGGTACTGTATTATCAGGTTTATATAATGATATGACAGTAAGTCCAGTATTGATTGCGCAGATTGGTCAGTATACAGAAAACGTCTATTTTGGTAAACCATGTGGATTAATGGACCAGTGTGCAAGTTCAGTAGGTGCTCTTATTCATATTGACTTTAAAGACAATGATCATCCTGTTGTAGAAAAAGTAGATGTTGATTTCTCTTCATTCCATCATAGTTTATGTATTGTAGATGTTCATGCATCTCATGCAGACTTAACTGATGATTATGCAGCCATTCCTACAGAAATGAAGGAAGTAGCACACTTCTTTGGAAAAGAATTCTTAAGAGAAGTATCAGAAGAAGAATTTAAAGCACATATTCCTGAATTACGTGAAAAGATGAGTGACCGCTGTGTCATCCGTGCATTACATTTCTTTAAGGAAGATGCAAGAGTAGAAAAAGCAGTATCAGCCTTAAAGAACAATGACTTTGATACATTCAAGTCAGTCATCAAATCATCAGGAGACAGTTCTTATAAATACCTACAGAATATCTATTCTAACCATGATGAAACAAACCAGGCTGTTTCTATTGCCTTAGGCTTATCTGAAGATATCCTAGGTGATAAAGGTGTATGTAGAGTACATGGTGGTGGATTTGCAGGTACGATCCAGGCCTTTGTAGAAGATGATTATGTAGAAACATATAAGACTGAAATTGAAAAGTATTTTGGGGAAGGGTCTTGTCATATTCTTAAAGTAAGAAAGTATGGCGGTAAGAAAGTAGAATTATAAGCATTAAAAAATCTCTTTGATATGAGAATCAAAGAGGTTTTCTTTACTATAGAATTGATTTTCTCCAAGTGATATTCTGCTTATCAAAAAATGCATGTAATCTCTCAATGTCTTCAATGTTGGCATTTTTCTTTTCAAAATAGATTCTAAAACCTGCTTTACTTGTAAATAATACAACATCTTTAGTTTCTATTATGTTTTTTATATTCGTATATTTTATGGAAGCTTTATTTTCTACTGAGTCTACCACTGTAGTTAGTTTATCTTCATAAAAGACCAAGTCATAGATATATTCATCTGTCTGGAGTGACTTATTGCGATTTTTTATGATTATTTTTGATAGCATTCTTGGTTGAGAACATACAAGTATTAAATTAATAACACTTATTACACTGTAAATAACATGTCCTGCAGATAGATTCATAAACAAAGTAATCCATGAAAGACAGAATGCAACTATTAGGAATAATGTAAAGAATGTGGGAAAGAAGTGAAAGATGACTTTTTTGAGAGTTGGATAATCCAATTTATTATTTTTGACAGTTAATATTTCCATTTTCGATACCTCGATATTCATAATATATTAATTCTAGCATAGATAAGTATCAATTACACCAAATATAGATGCTATATATTACTAATTATGATCAATATGAAGTGATTCAAATCAAAGGTGATAGAGTAGTAATTGGGGTAAACGGTAAAGTAACAGGAGCAATTTCATTGAATAGCTTATATTAATGAAATGCGAAAGGCACAATGGTGCTTCTGAATGAATGTATGATAAAAATGTAGAAAGAATACCGGTATGAATTCTACGTAAAGTAGTTATCAAAATAGGAGGATAGTAATAATGGCAGATGAAAATGTTAGAAAGGCACAGAAATATTTAAACAGCATGTATGGTCATCGTTCTGAATGGGTAAAGCTGGATGAGGACGGCTTGACTGGTACAGGTACATGCAAGGGGATTATCAGAGCCTTTCAGATTGAAAATGGAATCTCTCCAGTAACAGGAACAGCAGGAAATATCACTTTAAATAAAATGAGATCTTTAAGTGATATTTCAAAAATGAATGCTAATGATCCAGGAAATCCAAATGTATGCATTCTGCAGTGTGCATTGTTTGTAAAGGGGTATAATGCTGGAGGAATTACAGGAGTTTATTATACGGCTGGAGTGAATGCTGTAAAGCAGTACCAGGAAGATGCAGGACTTCCAGTAACAGGCATCATTGACTGGAAAGTTTGGATGGGACTAGTATCAATCAACTGGTTTAAAAAGACAAATGCTGGAGATAAGACGATTGTAAAAATTCAGCAGCAGTTGAATGCAGACTGGTCTGATATCATTGGTGTAGGTCCATGTGATGGTGTTGTCTCAAGATTTACTTCTTATGCATTAATTGCAGCACTACAGGCTGCTGAAGGTATTTATACAAGCTTTATTGGCAGTATTGATAAAAGAAATTTTGGTGATCAGACAGCAGCAAAATTCCCTGGTGTATTAAAGCAGGGGAAGAATGGTACCTATGTAAAGTATAATAAGCTTGTTCAATATGGATTATACTTGAATGGATATGATGCTGGAAGATTTGATGGTAACTTTGACAGTACTACTAAGTCCATGGTTGCATCATTCCAGGAGTTCTATGCATTAACGGGAATTGGGCTAGTTACATCTGGAGAAGTAAACTGTGCAACAATGAAATCACTTTTAACAAGTAAAGGTGATACAGGAAGAAAAGCAAAGGCATGTGACTGCTCCACAGTATTAAATAAGCAGCAGGCACTAGATATTAAGAATGCAGGATATCAGGTGGTAGGTAGATATCTGACAGGAACAGCAAAAGGAAAAAGAAAGTTCATCACATTTGAAGAAATTAAAAACATTGAAAGTGCTGGATTAAGAGTATTCCCTATCTATCAGGATGGAGGATATAAAGCAGAGTATTTCCAGAATCTGAGTCAGGGCATTGTAGATGCACATACAGCAATTACAGCAGCTAAGAGAATCGGTGTTCCTAGTGGTACAACTATCTACTTCGCAGTAGACTTTGACTGCTATGATTATCAGATGAAATCATTTATCGTACCATACTTCGAGAAACTGAATTATGTATTTAAGAGTGAAACAAATAATAAAAAATATAAAGTCGGAATTTATGCACCAAGATATATCTGTTCATATATCAGTAATAAAGGCTTAGCGGAATACTCATTTGTAGCTGATATGTCAAGCGGATACAGCTGCAACTTAGGTTATCCTATTCCGAAGAACTGGGCGTTTGATCAGTTCTTCGAATTTAATGTGAATAATGGTGGGCAATTCCCTTCAAGTCCTTCATTTGATTTAGATAAGGCAGGATATTCTGGTAGAGATAAGGGGATTACAACATTTGATAAAGTGCCTTATATGTCACCAGATCAATTAGCAGAGAAAAGTTCAGATCAGATGATAAAAGAACAAAAAGATCAATTCGTTTGTAATATTCTAGAAAAATTAGGATATTTAAATAAAGTTGTTAAGGCAAACATTGTATACGAGAAAGAGTTCTCAGTTGCTGCAATTCCTACAGATGGATGTACAATTTTTGTATCTTGTAAAAACTCAAAATCTTTTACACCTGATAATGAGTTTAGTAAAAAACCTATTTATATTGAAATGGATAATACAGGTTCACTGACAACAACATGTGATAATCAAATTAAGGATTTGACAGCTGGCTTGGAGATTAAGGACAAAGATATCGTAAGAATACTAGATGGTACAGTAGATGGCCTAAGAGAAGTGGCAATCTCTATGAAGGCTGGAAAAATTGGTATGAAGATTGGAGTAAAGGATAATTTGCCTGTATATACAATTATCTTCACAACAAAAGATATTTTGCCTCAATTAGATACAAAAGATTATGAAATGACAACTGAAATTAATTTTAAAATCATGCCTAGTATTTCAGATGATGGGAAGCAGCCAAAATACGAAATTGATTGGGAAAAGGTAACACAATTAGCGATTATAATTGTGTTGGTAGGATGTATAGCAGCTAGTGGTAATGCTCTTCCACTGTTGGGTAAAACACTTATTGCTCAGGGAATATTGAAACTTAGTGAGGTGATGGTCTGAGTCAATAATACTGTATATAAGGTTATAAACGCATAAAATGATTTAACTTATTTAAAAATTGCTTTTGATGATAAAAAATAATTGAGTTATGATATCATGACCTCCCAGTAGTCAGTGTAAATAATTAAAAGCACTGTTTGCTAAGGAGGTTTTTCTTAGGGGAAGAAAAAGTAAGTTTTCTAAAGAACAAAAAGTTGAAATATATAGAAGATATTTAGACATCAATTGTAAAGTGAAACTGGAATTAAGGAATTGGGATAAAGGGGCATGCCCCTTTATCCCAATTCGTACGAGCACATGCCCCTTTTATTTCATTATTATATTGGCTTTTGTAATTACTTTATTCTTATCATCTACAAAATTGATTTTCTCCAAATGATGTTCTGCTTATCAAAAAATGCATGTAATCTCTCGATATCTTCACTGCTGGCATTTTTCTTTTCAAAATAGATTGTAAAGCCTGCATTAGTTGTAAAAAATACAACATCATTTGTTTCGTTAATTTTCTTTAAATCTTTGTATTTTATAGGAGCTTTATTCGTTGATGAGTCTGCCTTGGAGTAAAGTTCATCTTCTTCAAAGACTAAATCAAAATATATTACATCTTTGTTAAATTGTTCTATTTGCTGGTTCAATAATTTTTTTAATACAGTTCTTGATAAAGCAAGATGAAATATAACTAAAAACAATAATATAATGGCAAGAGTTATGCAATAAGAAAAATATCTCATAAATAGACTTATCAATAAAAATATCAAACCAAAACTGGATGTGGCTACAAATAAGATTTTATATTTAGTAGGAAAAAATAGAATGATGATTTTTTTGAAAGTTGGATAATCCATTTTATTATTTTTGACGGTTAATATTTCCATTATTTGATACCTCGCTATTCATAATATATTAATTTTAACATGGATAAGTAACAATTGCACCAAGTATATCTGATATATATTACAAATTATGATTTTCTCTTTCGATTGATTATTTATTCTGATAAGATAATCATTTCATGATCTTGGCTGTGCTTGTATACAGAATAGCTTTTTACATCCAATGGTATATCAACTCGAACTTATATTTTACGGAAGTATTAAATCTAAATTCTATTTTGATTAACTGTCTGGATAATATGTTTAAATATACAGAACTAATAGTTGTGATAAACAGGAACAATTAATTTGAACTATTATAATAATCATAAAAGCACAATTGTGTCGATTAAATATAATATAATACATTTGTAAAACGTTTTACAATTTATAAGAAGAGGAGTAAGTAGGCAATGGTTTATTCTAATGAAGAAATTGAACTTACTCTAAACTTCTACTCTATTGCTAAATTACATATAGATAATTTAAATCAAGCAATACAGTTTAAAGAGTTGAATGACCTCGAAAAGAATGAATATGTGTTCTACTCACATATTGTCTCTAAAGTTAATTATTGGTTAAAAGAATTATTACCAGATGAGCTTGAAATTATTTCTTTGCGTAATTTTGAGAATAAAACCTTTGATCTTATTTCTATTCATGTGGGATATGCCAATCATAGTTCTATTGTAAGAAAATATAAGAGTATTATTAACAAAGTGAGAAAACTGAATAATGAACAATTTTGTTAAGAATATAGATAAAGTGTATTCTATTGTATTATCTATTCTTACAATTGCTATGGATAAACATTGGATTTTATTTATGGTGCTATTGCTATTAAATGTTCTTGATACATTAACAGGATGGATAAAATCAAGAATAAATAATAAAGAAAATTCAATGGCTGGATTGAAAGGAACCGCAAAGAAAGTAGCTCAATGGATATTAGTTTTATTGTCTTTTATAATTCCAGTATGTTTTGAAGAATTAGGAAATATAATTCACATCGATTTGGCAATATTAACGTTTTTAGGCTGGTATGTTTTGATTTCATTAATTATTAATGAATATCGTAGTATTTTAGAAAATCTTGTAGAAGCTGGATTTGATGTGCCACAGATTCTTGTTAAAGGCCTAGAAGTAGCTTCTCAAAACATAGAAAGCATGGTAGAAAAAAATGAGTAATTATATTATAGATATTTCATATCATAACGGGAAAGTAGATTTAAGCAAGGCAAAGGATTCTATTTCTGGTGTGGTGGCTAGATGTTCTTATGGATGGAGTTCTGGAAATATTGACAAGCAGTGGAACAATAATGCGAAACAAGCAAATGAGTTAGGCATTCCATTATTTGCTTATCATTTTTGTTATGCTAGAAACGAATATGAAGCTAAAAGAGAAGCATATTTAGCTTTGCAGGCATGCAGTAAATATCAGGTATGTGTTATTTATTATGATATTGAATATTCTGATTATCAGGGCAGTTTGAGTAATGACATGTATTATAAGATTGCTAAAGCATTTTGTGATGTTATTGAAGGAGCAGGTTATTCTGCTGGAATATATGCCAATCAGGATTGGTTTAAAAACAAGCTTACAAATAGTGGCTTTTCTGCATGGACGTTATGGATTGCTAATTATGGGCTTAATAATGGGTATAATAATTGGGACAATAAGATTCAATACAATCCTTTTGGAAATGTATTATTGCATCAGTTCACTTCTAATGCTAAAAAAGGAGTTTTAAAAGATATAAAAGGAATAGATTCAAAGTTTTTGGATTGTAGTTATGATCATGGTCTTATTAATACATTTTATAAGGTAAAAAACAAAACTAGTAATTTAAACGTTGGAGATAGTGTGCGTGTTAAGGCTGGTTCAAAGTGGTATGATGGTCAGTCAATCGCAAATTGTGTATTTAAAAATCAATATGAAGTGATTCAAATCAAAGGTGATAGAGTAGTAATTGGGGTAAACGGTAAAGTAACAGGAGCAATTTCATTGAATAGCTTATATTAATGAAATGCGAAAGGCACAATGGTGCTTCTGAATGAATGTATGATAAAAATGTAGAAAGAATACCGGTATGAATTCTACGTAAAGTAGTTATCAAAATAGGAGGATAGTAATAATGGCAGATGAAAATGTTAGAAAGGCACAGAAATATTTAAACAGCATGTATGGTCATCGTTCTGAATGGGTAAAGCTGGATGAGGACGGCTTGACTGGTACAGGTACATGCAAGGGGATTATCAGAGCCTTTCAGATTGAAAATGGAATCTCTCCAGTAACAGGAACAGCAGGAAATATCACTTTAAATAAAATGAGATCTTTAAGTGATATTTCAAAAATGAATGCTAATGATCCAGGAAATCCAAATGTATGCATTCTGCAGTGTGCATTGTTTGTAAAGGGGTATAATGCTGGAGGAATTACAGGAGTTTATTATACGACTGGAGTGAATGCTGTAAAGCAGTACCAGAGTGATGCAGGACTTCCAGTAACAGGCATCATTGACTGGAAAGTTTGGATGGGACTAGTATCAATCAACTGGTTTAAAAAGACAAATGCTGGAGATAAGACGATTGTAAAAATTCAGCAGCAGTTGAATGCAGACTGGTCTGATATCATTGGTGTAGGTCCATGTGATGGTGTTGTCTCAAGATTTACTTCTTATGCATTAATTGCAGCACTACAGGCTGCTGAAGGTATTTATACAAGCTTTATTGGCAGTATTGATAAAAGAAATTTTGGTGATCAGACAGCAGCAAAATTCCCTAGTGTATTAAAGCAGGGGAAGAATGGTACCTATGTAAAGTATAATAAGCTTGTTCAATATGGATTATACTTGAATGGATATAACGCTGGAAGATTTGACGGTAACTTTGACAGTACTACTAAGTCCATGGTTGCATCATTCCAGGAGTTCTATGCATTAACGGGAATTGGGCTAGTTACATCTGGAGAAGTCAACTGTGCAACAATGAAATCACTATTAACAAGTAAAGGTGATACAGGAAGAAAGTCAAAGGCATGTGACTGTTCCACAGTATTAAATAAGCAGCAGGCACTAGATATTAAGAATGCAGGATATCATGTGGTAGGTAGATATCTGACAGGAACAGCAAATGGAAAGAGAAAGTTCATCACATTTGAAGAAATCAAAAATATTGAAAGTGCTGGATTAAGAGTATTCCCTATCTATCAGGATGGAGGATATAAAGCAGAGTATTTCCAGAATCTGAGTCAGGGCATTGTAGATGCACATACAGCAATTACAGCAGCTAAGAGAATCGGTGTTCCTAGTGGTACAACTATCTACTTCGCAGTAGACTTTGACTGCTATGATTATCAGATGAAATCATTTATCGTACCATACTTCGAGAAACTGAATTATGTATTTAAGAGTGAAACAAATAATAAAAAATATAAAGTCGGAATTTATGCACCAAGATATATCTGTTCATATATCAGTAATAAAGGCTTAACGGAATACTCATTTGTAGCTGATATGTCAAGCGGATACAGCTGCAACTTAGGTTATCCTATTCCGAAGAACTGGGCATTTGATCAGTTCTTTGAATTTAATAAGAGAACAGGTGGGCAATTCCCTTCAAGTCCTTCATTTGATTTAGATAAGGCAGGCTATTCAGGTAGAGATAAGGGTATTACAACATTTGATAAAATGGCTTATATGTCACCAGATGAATTAGCAGAGAAAAGCTCAGATCAGATGATAGAAGAACAAAAAGATCAATTCGTTTGTAACATTCTAGAAAAATTAGGATATTTAAATAAAGTTGTTAAGGCAAACATTGTATATGAGAAAGAGTTCGTAGTCTCTGCAATTCCTACAGATGGATGTACAATTTTTGTATCTTGTAAAAACTCAAAATCTTTTACACCTGATAATGAGTTTGGTAAAAAACCTATTTATATTGAAATGGATAATACAGGTTCACTGACAACAACATGTGATAATCAAATTAAGGATTTGACAGCTGGCTTGGAGATTAAGGACAAAGATATCGTAAGAATACTAGATGGTACAGTAGATGGCCTAAGAGAAGTGGCAATCTCTATGAAGGCTGGAAAAATTGGTATGAAGATTGGAGTAAAGGATAATTTGCCTGTATATACAATTATCTTCACAACAAAAGATATTTTGCCTCAATTAGATACAAAAGATTATGAAATGACAACTGAAATCAGTTTTAAAATCATGCCTAGTATTTCAGATGGTGGAAAGCAGCCAAAATACGAAATTGATTGGGAGAGAGCAGAAAATTTCGGGGTGAACATTGGTCTATTAGGATTAGTTGGTTCTGGAACTTATTATTTGATTCTTAAATTACTAGAAGTTATAGGTGCATTAACACTTGTTTAATATTATAAACATAATAGTATAATTGGAGCTTTATTAGTTAATATCTCCAATTATACTTTTTACATATTTTGAGCTATTAAAAACATAAATAAGTTATATGTAATATTTATTATTTATGTTAGAATAATTCTAGTAATAAATATTCTTAATTTGTGAGGTTAGACAGAATGGAACTATTAATTGTTAAAAATAATCATCAGAATTATGCGAATTTAAAAAAAATAAGATTCTTCTTTTTTCATTTTATATACAAATTCTTTTTTCTATGTGGAGCAGTCTTAGGATTATTAACCGCATTGATTAACGTATTTAATGGTGATATGTTTGATTTTATCAAATTTTCTTTATTATCAGTTATTGTGTGTATATTACCTTTTGTTACATCAGAAGTTATGTTGAAAAGATTAATAAAACTTCAAAAAGAAAAATATGGATCAGATCAGGTAATTACCGATTTAATATTTGATAATGATGGAATTATTTCAGTTGAACAATCTACTCAAAATAAGAGTAAAATCATGTATAAGGATATTAAACAAGTTAAAGAAACAAAAGAAATTATACTATTTATAACTAAGGCAGGATATGCAACATTTTTTGAAAGAAAAAATGTGGAATCAAATGATCTCGAAAAATTAAAACAATTCTTTGATAAACAGAATATTTTATGGGAAAAATCAATATTAAATATATTTTAAACTTGATAATTTAACTTCTGAAATAGACAATTAGATAATAAAACTTGCAACACAGATTATTGAAGATATTAAAAATGGTCAGGCAGATGCTCTATTAACTGATATTTATGTAGATGAGTCTTTATTAGATACTCAGAAAGAAAGATATATTGCAGCTATTGAAAAGTTTATTTCACTTTATGGTGATAAGGAAGTAGAAGTATTCTCAGCACCAGGTAGAAGTGAAGTATCTGGTAACCATACAGACCACCAGCATGGTGAAGTATTAGCTGCTGCAATTAACTTAGATATTATTGCGATTACAGCACCTAGAGATGGTGAAATTAAGGTATTATCTGATGATTATGACTTAAAGGCTGTAGCTGTAGATGACTTAGAAAAGAAAGCTGAAGAAGAAGGTACTTCTGAAGGATTAATTAGAGGTACTCTTGCACGCTTTAAGGAATTAGGTCTTCATATTGGTGGTTTTGAAGCTTATATGACAAGTGAAGTATTACAGGGTTCTGGTCTTTCTTCATCAGCAGCATTTGAAGTCATGATTGGTACTGTATTATCAGGTTTATATAATGATATGACAGTGAGTCCAGTATTGATTGCACAGATTGGTCAGTATACAGAAAACGTCTATTTTGGTAAACCATGTGGATTAATGGACCAGTGTGCAAGTTCAGTAGGTGCTCTTATTCATATTGACTTTAAAGACAATGATCATCCTGTTGTAGAAAAAGTAGATGTTGATTTCTCTTCATTCCATCATAGTTTATGTATTGTAGATGTTCATGCATCTCATGCAGATTTAACTGATGATTATGCAGCCATTCCTACAGAAATGAAGGAAGTAGCACACTTCTTTGGAAAAGAATTCTTAAGAGAAGTATCAGAAGAAGAATTTAAAGCACATATTCCTGAATTACGTGAAAAGATGAGTGACCGCTGTGTCATCCGTGCATTACACTTCTTTAAGGAAGATGCAAGAGTAGAAAAAGCAGTATCTGCCTTAAAGAACAATGACTTTGATACATTCAAGTCAGTCATCAAATCATCAGGAGACAGTTCTTATAAATACCTACAGAATATCTATTCTAACCATGATGAAACAAACCAGGCAGTTTCTATTGCCTTAGGCTTATCTGAAGATATCCTAGGTAATAAAGGTGTATGTAGAGTACATGGTGGTGGATTTGCAGGTACGATCCAGGCCTTTGTAGAAGATGATTATGTAGAAACATATAAGACTGAAATTGAAAAGTATTTTGGTGAAGGTTCTTGTCATATTCTTAAAGTAAGAAAGTATGGCGGTAAGAAAGTAGAATTATAAGCATTAGAAAACCTCTTTGATATGAGAATCAAAGAGGTTTTCTTTACTATAGAATTGATTTTCTCCAAGTGATATTCTGCTTATCAAAAAACGCATGTAATCTCTCAATGTCTTCACTGCTGGCATTTTTCTTTTCAAAATAGATTTTAAAGCCTGCATTACTTGTAAAAAATACAATATCATTTGTTTCGTTAATTTTCTTTAAATCTTTGTATTTTATAGGAACTTTATTCGTTGATGAGTCTACCTTGGAGTAAAGTTCATCTTCTTCAAAGACTAAATCAAAATATATTACGTCTTTGTTGAATCGTTCTATTTGCTGTTTCATTAATTGTTTTAATAAAGCTCTTGATACAGCAAGATTAAATATAACTTCGAATAATAAAATAGCGCTAATTTTTATGCAAAAAGAAAAATCTCTCATAAATAGACCTATCAATAAAAATATCAAACCAAAAATGGATACAGCTACAAATAAGATTTTAGATATAGTAGGAAAGAATAGAATGATGATTTTTTTGAGAGTTGGATAATCCATTTTATTATTTTTGACGGTTAATGTTTCCATTTCTTGATACCCCCTTATTATAATATATAAGTTATTTTTACATAAACAAAACTATTAGTCAAAATGAAGTGTTATATAGGATTCTATAATTTCTATTTTATCCTTACTGAGCACCTACAAAATTGACTTTCTCCATGTGATGTTCTGCTTATCAAAAAATGCATGTAGTCTCTTAATGTCTTCATTACTGGCATTTTTCTTTTCAAAATAGATTGTATACTCTGCTTTACTTGTGAATATTACGACATCTTTGGTTTCTAATATTTTTTTAATATTCTTGTATTTCATGGGAATTTCATTTTTTGATGAGTATTCAGTTGAGGTTAATTTACTTTCATCAAAGACTAGATCATAGAAAATTACATCAGTGTGATACAAATCATTAAGTTGATTTATGTATTTTTTTGCGGTCATTCTTGATTGAATAAGAGGTGTTGTAGCTACAATTAGTAATATAATAATGCATGTTGCAATTTCAATAATATCTCCTGTATATAGATTTATAAACAAAGCAATCAATGCACCACAAAACATAGCCACTAGTGACAGTATATAATATGTAGGAAATGTGTAAAAGACAACTTTTTTAAGAGTTAAATAATCAATTTTATTATTTTTGACGGTTAATATTTCCATTATTTGATACCTCTCTATTCATAATATATTAATTTTAACATGGATAAGTAACAATTACACCAAGTATATCTGATATATATTACAAATTATGATTTCCTCTTTCGATTGATTATTTATTCTGATAAGATAATCATTTCATAATCTTGGCTGTGCTTGTATACAGAATAGCTTTTTACATCCAATGGTATATCAACTCGAACTTATATTTTACGGAAGTATTAAATCTAAATTCTATTTTGTTTAACTGTTTGGATAACCCTAAATTGAGTACCCGAATTGCAAGCAGAAACTGGAAATAAGAAGATAAATTAGATTTTATAGAAAATGGTATTATTAGTTACATTAAGTTTAGCTAGTTCGTTAAGAAATAGTTCTTCAGAAGAAAGGTATCCAAGTATCTTTCTTTTCTTCTGATTTATTTTATTGTTTATATCAATAGTTGTCTCCTTATCAATTGTATTAATATCAGTTCCTTTCGTAATGAAATATCTTATAAGTCCATTGCAGTTCTCATTTGAGGCTCTGTCACATGAATGATAGGGTCTACCGAAATAGACAGTGGTTCTTTTCTCTTTTGATTTTGGCTTTTGTTCTATATCCTTCCATCTAGAAAACTCACTTCCATTATCAAAGGTGATTGATTTAAAGATATCCTTAAAGCTATCACCATAGAACTTATGAAGCTTGTTTATCTGCATATAGACCTGCTTTGAAGATTTGGCAGAGATAGGAATCATATAATAGAAGCGTGTCTTTCTTTCAATCAGAGTAAGATATGCACCATTCTGTCCATCTCTAGGTCCAGTAACTAGATCACCTTCCCAGTGTCCGAATTCTTCTCTGTCCTTGATATATTCAGGCCTTTCGGTAATGGAAGTGCCTTTCTGTCTTTTTGGAATGTATGACTTCCAGTTCTTCTTTGTCTTTCTTCTGACCATGCGTGGAAGATCAATAGGCTTGATGGATGTTCTTCCCTGGTGGACATAGCTGTAAAATGTTTTAGTAGACACAGTCACTATATTCTTTATAATATCTGGCTGATGAATCCTTAAATAGTTTATGGTCTCATCAATAGAGGATAATCTATTTGATTTTACTTCTTGTTCGACAAGAGAGATGAACTCTTTTGATTTTTCAAATTTAGAGTTATTTGGAATCTTATGATTCTTGGATCTCTTCTCGAATGCAGCCATGGCAGAAAGTTCATAATGAATTTTAAGATGAGTATCTTTGATAGTTATAGTGGCATCCTTAATGACCGAATAGACATTAGAGACGGTAGTGCCTACAGTAGAAGCTAACTCTTTAATGAATTGAGTCTTGCCAATGTTACGCTTGCCAGAATGGGAAGCATTGAACTGAATCAAAGAATTGATGATGAATTCATAATGAGAAAAATTAAGGTGTTTATTTTTAGCTTTTTGTGATATATTAATGCTGTTCATAGGAATCTCCTTATAAAGTGTGGTAACTATATAATACGATTTCTATGGACTTTTTTTATACAGAAATTGAGAATAGGGGCTTGCGGCCGCGCGAATTGGGATAAAGGGGCATGCCCCTTTATCCCAATTCCTTAATTCCAGTTTCATTTTACAATTCAGACCCTAAATTGAGTATATAAAAATAGTTGACAGATAATGATGATATGATAAATTACTTATTAGAGGGTGATATTGAATGAGGATTGAAGTTCAAAATAATGTAATTAATAAAGAAGTTCTTGAAAGGAATAAAAAATATTTAATGCCTACTTGGAAGAATTATTTGGCAAGAATATATATTACATTCTTTCTTGTATTATCTATAATCTGTTTAATACAGGGAACTTCTGAAATGAGAATATATGCATTTGCTGCTTTTACAGTTGCAGCAGTGTTTTTCTTCGCTCGTATTTACGTTACTAAAAGAAACATCAATTTAATTTTATCTAAACAAATAGAGATATCAGGAAAAGAAGAAGTATTTTATTCGTTGGTCTTTGGAAATAATAGTGTCAATATAATTTTATCCAGTGATAAAACAAGTCAAATAAAGTATGAAGATATTAACAAGATAATTGATACACCAAAAGATTTTGTATTTATAAGTAAACATAGCTTTTTTATTATTTGTCAAAAAGATAATTTAAAGAGCGATGAAAAAGAAAAAATATATGAAATAATAAAGCGTATGAATATAAAGTTAGTAAAGGGAAAATAAATGTTGCATTCAATATAGTGGGCAATGTTGTTTTGAAGATAATAAAGAACTATTAAACCTATTACAAAGTATACCTAATGTTAAGTGGAAAGAAGCTAAACAATGGACACTAGTTTAGAAAGTAATAATAGATAGAATTATAACGACTGTGCATTTACTAATAGGGGTTTATTCCCCTGTTTTTTTTATGTATACTTGTTTAAAAGCGAGGTAATAAGAAAAATGTTATTTAATACACATACACATTTAAATAGTGAACAATTATTTGAAAATCGTGATTTATATATTCAGAATGCAATAGAAAGAGGTGTGAAGTACTTTACTGTTGTAGGTTATGATTTAGAGTCTTCACGTCTTGCAGTACAGATAGCGCATGAGTATAATTTTATTTATGCTGCAGTAGGTATTAGTCCTAATGATTGTAAAGAGACAACAGATGAGGATTTAGAGGCAATAGAAGCTCTTTCAAAAGATCCTAAGGTTGTTGCTGTAGGTGAAATAGGATTAGATTACTATTGGGATGAAGTATCTAAAGAAAAACAGATTGACTGTTTTAAGAAACAATTAGAAATAGCCAAGAGATTATCTTTACCTGTTACTATTCATGCCAGAGATGCTTATGAAGATACATTGGATATTCTTTCTAAGTCAGGTGTAAAGGGTATTATGCATTGTTATAGTGGAAGTTATGAGATGGCTTTAAGATTCATTAAGATTGGTTATTATATTTCTTTAGCAGGTCCTGTTACTTTTAAGAACGCGAAGGTTCCTAAAAGAGTCGCTGAAAGCGTAGATTTAAACTATCTACTTGTAGAAACAGATGATCCTTATCTCACACCAGCACCTTATAGAGGAAAACAGAATGAACCAGGTAATGTCTATTTTGTTGCACAAAAGATTGCTGAACTAAAAGGATTAAGCTATGAAGAAGTCGCAAAACAGACAACAGAGAATGCACTTAAAGTATTCCAGTTAAAGAAATAGTAATTAAAATAGAGTATAATATAGTCTATCAGGAGGCTAATCTGAATAAAAATTGAAAGAGAAAACAAATTTTACCCTAAAAAAGTGCATAAAGCCCCTTTCCCCAAATGGAAGGCTATTCTATTTGAGGTGAGTTCTTAGATTCTTTTCTGATGAGTTGTAGAATCTCTGCTTCAGACAAGCCTGTGCGGCTGAGTTGATTGAAGGCATTTCGTAAATTATTTTTAACGTATTCAATTCGTTGCTTCTTTGTTGTTTCAACATCTGCCATGTCTGTTGGATTAAATGCTTCACCTGTTTTTAAAAGATGATAGACAGCAATAAGTATTTTTCTCGCAATCGCAATGATAGCTCGTTTCTTACCGCGTCTTTTAGATATCTTGTTGAATTTGTCTGCATAGTATTCGCATTCCTTATCTTTTACGGCAGCATGTGCAACCTGAACAAGACAAGGCTTAAGATAAACGCCAGCTTTTGAAACTTTAACCGATTTCTTTTTGCCAGCTGATTCATTACATCCAGGAGCTAATCCAGCCCATGCAGCAAGTTTGCGATGAGAGGACCATTGAGACATATCAGTGCCGATTTCAGAGATAATGGTAATAGCAGATTTTCTATTGATTCCTGGTATTGTACAAAGAAGCTGTATGTAGTCTTCGTAGTTGGCAACCATCAAGTTGATATGGTGCTGTATTTCATCAAGAAGAGAATCCAGATAGTCCATATGTTTCTGAACGATTTTAATTCTAGCCTTTTGAAACTGATTTAGCTGAATACCATCAACAGCACTCAGGATGTCTTCATGAGATGCTTTACAACCGGCATGAACTTTAGAAAGAATATCTTCACTTGTATATGGATCATTTGATAAAATAGTATTGACAATAGCGGAAGCAGATTTACCAAAGATATCAGAAAAAACAATATCAAGTTTACAGTTTCCAGTAGTCAAAGCATTTTGGAAACGATTCTTTTCAGAAGAACGCATATTGATAAGTTTATACTGATAGCGGGTAAATTCCCTGAGGACGCGGATATCCTTTTCAGGGATATAGCTGGATCTGACAATACCGAATTTAAAGAGGTCGGCAATCCATTTGGCATCCTTATTGTCATCCTTCTCACCTTTGATAGCCTTGACCCATTTAGGATTGGCAACAACGACATTAGAAATATGGCCTTCTAATGCATTGTATACAGGGATATAGTACTTGCCGGTTGATTCCATGCATACATTTTGACAGTTGTTTTCAATAAGCCAATCCCTGAATTGAATGAGCTGGTTATTGAAGGTTGAGAATCTTTTTTTAATGTACTTGGGTTTGACGGATTCAGAGATGCAGATAACAGCAACAATGAAAGATTTGTGCACGTCAACACCACAAGATCTAGGGTAAACAATCTCCATAAATAAAAGGCTCCTTATAAGAATATAGAGAAGGAGCTCAGTGACTGACTGATCAACACTAAAAGATTAAACTCAAGTCAATGATTAATCTGCAGACTTAAAAGACATACTCATGTGTGCTTGAAAAGATCAGCCTTGCACTGGTTATTATACTGTTTTGACTTGAACGAGTTGCAAGAATCTACAACTCACCTCGCCGTGCTTTGTAGTGTAAGACTCCTTCAATTAAAATATAAAATAAGATGCCTGCACAAACAAGAATTATTCATTTCTATGTGTGCCTTGGAGCCGCAGGCGGAAAGGAATGTGAGGTTATTATGAACATATATGATAAGCTCGAACAATTATCCCTTACAGAAAGTGAAAAAACACTTATAGACTATGTTGTAGAACACTCAGAAGATATTATGAATATGTCTGCTGCAGATATTTCTAAAAACAGCTATGTGTCTGTATCTACTATTTATCGTATTATTGACAAACTAGAACTTTCAGGTTTACAGGCATTTAAATCTCATATTCATTTTGATCGTGAAAGATACCAGAAAGAACTTGTTTCAGTGGACTATAATTATCCTTTCAGAATCAATAACACAAACCATGAAATCATGACTAAAATGTTGAATCTCTATGATCAGACACTTCATTCTACATTAAACCTAGTGAATCTCGATGAATTTGGTAAAATTGTCCAGAAGATGTATGATGCGAATGTTATCGCATTATTTCCGTCTATAGGTAATTTCTTCATGGCTGAGTGTTTTAGACAGAACATGTTAGAAATAGGTAAGGATGTCATAGTAGAAAAACAGATCTTCTATCAAACAAAGGTGGCTGAAACATTAAAAAAAGGAGACCTCGCAATCGTGATCTCCTATGCCAATAGAACACCTCATGTAGAAGATTTCATCCGTGTGATGAATAAGAACCAGGTGACAACTGTTCTTATTTCTTCTACTAAAGAGAGTGAATTATCTAAACTTGTTGATTATCATCTCTATTTTGCATCGTATGAAGATTCAGAAGAAAAGATTGCCTCTTTTTCTTCAAGAGTTTCATTACAGTTCTTATTAGACTGTCTCTATGCATGCTATTTTAATAAAGATTATGAAAAGAATATAGACTATCGTATTGAACACTATATAGAACTCTCTTAGTTCTGTGTTGTACTTAATATCATAGTCCCAAGAAGAATATATTCCTGCATGTTATCTACTTTGGTAATAGGCGGAATATATTTTTTTGGTATAAGAGTAGCCATTTCTTCATATAAAGGAAGTACATGAGGAATAAAGTCACAATAAAGAACGAGTTCTTCTGGACTTAATAAACTGATAATAGATACTAAATAACGGGCGACAACCTCAATACATCCTTCAGGAGACATGCTGAGTGTCATTTTATCTTCTGTTAAATCTAAAGGAAGAAATTGTACTTCTCCTACTAAGTTATGCATACCATGTAGTAGGCAGTTATCCACAATAATACCTGCACCACTTATTGCATGTACAGGCTGGAATAAGAAAGCCAGTGAACTTACTTGATCCTGTGAAGAATAATAACCGACAGCTGCTGCATTGACATCATTACATATACATACAGGCAAATGATAACGTTCAGTGAGGACGTCTTCTAATCTCTCTGGTGTTTCCCATCCGACTAAACTTGTAGAAGACACATAACCATCATCAATAATACCTGGAGTCGCAATACCAATATAACGAATACGAGGATAATGAAGACGGGCAATATCTATAATGTCACAAATATCCTGAAGATTAACTATAGGTTTAATTACTTCATTATCTAATAATATTTCTTGATTCTTATCATATACACGATAAGCAACATGAATGGATTGTTTATTACGGAAAATAGAGAGAGCCAATGTCTTATGTTTAATTTCTACATCCAACATAACAGGTAAAGGAATCTTCTGATCAGATTGATTCTTTTTAATCTCTAATGATTCTTTCACAAGTGTAAAGATGGCTTTTACATCATATTTCGCAAATACTTCAGGGGGTACATTCAAGACAATCTTATCTTTAAGAATATCACATGCTTTAGCATGTAAATAAGAAATCTGTGGTGCTAAGAGAACGACATCATAATCCTGCGCTACATAGTATAAATTATTATAACCACTTGCTTCTGTCACATAAGGAAGACTCATTAATTTAGAAGCTTCATTCATCTTCATCGCAAAATAGCTGGTTGTTAAACCACCACTACAGCACAACAATATCTTAATCGTAGGCGATTCACCAATATGCTTCATATAATGAGTGAGTTCTTTAAATAACTTTATTGCATGATTCAATGTTTTCATCTGGAAATGTAGATAATATTCAATCTCACCAGATTGTGTATTGGTTGCTTTAAACTCTATGATATTCAATGGATTAAAGACAATTTCAATATCGGCATGCTTATTATAGAAATGAATCTCTGTATAGTCTTCATTCACTTTTGTTTCAAAGTCAGGCACTTCCTGCAATAGAATCCATTTCGCAAAGAGTATTGTATAAATATCACTTAAGAAATCATCCATGAATATCACCTCCATGTCCATATTTTAACATACTCACAATCTTTAAATACAGTAACTCTTGAAATATGGAAAATATATATCATATAAGCTAAATGAAAGCTGATAGAAATGAAAAAAACCTTGCGAATGCAAGGTTCTAGATATCCATCTCAAAGATGAATTTAGTATTTGTGATATTGTTTCCTGATAGACCACTGTAATTGTCTTTTTCTTTTAACTTCTTAATTGTAGTCATATCAGTGATCTTTTGAATACCTTCCTGATCAAATAGACTCATTCCTTCAGATAAGCTTTTTGCGCCAGTTGTAAGAGTCTGATATTGTTGAGAAAGTTCATTCCCAGCTTGACTCAACTCTGATAAGCTAGAAGATAATGTCTCTAATTGTCTTGATACAGGACTTTGAGAAAGCAATTGTGAGAGTTGTTCAAGGCTCTTCTTATTTGACATTAAGCTTTCCTGAACACCTTCACTGATTGCTTTATTGACTGCTGCACGTTGTTCATCAGTGAGATCAATATTATTTATTTTAGATTGAATCAGTTCTGTAGAATCCTTCATAGAAGATATTAAGTTTTTAATCAGTGCCTGTGTAGACGCATCATATTGTTTAGACCCTTTTAATAATGCATTGGCTCCATAACTCACTTTAGACACATTGGACATATATGTATGAAGATATTGTCCATACGTTGTACATCCTGCCAATAATTGGGCTGAACCTTCTACTAACTTCTGTGCTGATTGATTTAATTGATCTGTTGTCTTTGTGAGTTCACTTAAATCTAAATCTTTAAATACACCATCAGTAAATACAGTACTCATATAGTCACATTGGAAGTTCTTGATCTTCATAGTTTCCTCCATTTCCCCGCGCCTTCGTTGCGCGGACACAAATATATAATCAAACTCAAATCAAACTCAAATCCACCAAAACTCTAGTGTGCCTCTCGATATAATAGTATAATCAAAGAGAGGTGGTATACTACAGAGCACGTGAGGGAGAGTAGGCAATTCTACTCAAATAGAATATCCTGAATTGTTATAAGTAGCCGCTATCTTTTCAAGCACAAATAAGTTGGACTTAGAGCCAGGACACTTATGATTGTACAATCAACTGAGTGATTAGCTTAGATAGCAGTCAATGCCACTTCTCTTCTTTCAATGAAAGGAGAGATTTTTTTATGAAGATTGTTAGACCAATCTGCTGTGGCATGGATGTTCACAAGAATATCATTGTGGCTACAATCGGTATTACTAATAAGAAAACTCGTATTACCGAATACATCCAAGAAACGTTTTCAACTTTAAACCCTGATTTACTGAATCTTAAACAGTGGCTCATTAATCACAAATGCTTTGATGCATGCATGGAATCTACTGGCAAATATTGGATTCCAATTTTTAACATCTTAGAAGATGAAATCAATATTTACTTAACTCATCCAAAATATGTCAAAGCAATTAAAGGGAAGAAAACTGACAAGAAAGATTCAAAATGGATCTGTGACTTATTTAAACATGATCTAATCAAATTTTCTTTTATACCGCCCAAAGAAATAAGAGCTTTACGAGAAATATCTCGCTATCGCTATAAATTGGTTGGGATGCGTTCCTCTGAACGTAATCGATATCAGAACTGTATGACAGTTTCCAATATCGGTATTGGTTCTGTATTTTCAGATCCGTTTGGAAAGTCTGCACAAGCAATCATGAAAGAAGTACTTGAGTCAGATATCATTGAAGATGAGAAAATTTTGAAATGTATCCATAGATCGTGTAAAAATAAAGATAAGATTCTAGATTCCATTAAACACTGCAATATTGAAACTGATCAAAGGTTTAAAATGAATGAGTCAATGACTCATATGGAAGAATTACAAGTCCATATTGATAACTGTGAAATCGAAATGATGAAACGTGCAGCACCAATGTTCGATCAATTCATGCACATCACCCAACTACCAGGCATCAGCACTTTATCTGCAATTCTCATTATTTCAGAAATCGGAGTAGATATGAAACAATTCGAATCAGATAAACAGCTAACCTGTTGGGCTGGATTAGCACCTGCAAACAACGAAAGTGCTAACAAGAAAAAATCAGTTCGTATTTCTAAAGCAGGTCAATATTTAAAACCTTTATTAGTTCAGTGCGCTCTTGGAGCAATCAAAGATAAGGATGGCTATTTTGGAATTAAGTATTCTCGTATCAAAAAGAGACGAGGTCACAAGAAAGCCATTATCGCAATTGCAAGAATGATGCTTGTCAGTATATACCATATGATTCTTACTGGAGAGACATTTAATCCTTCAGATTATGAATCATTTAAAAATCCTAAGCCACCTATAAAGCAACAAGTTTTAACAGAAGAATCAGCAATTGAGTTTCTTAAGAAATCAGGTTTTGACGTTTCTAAATTAACTAAACCATAATATTCGATTATTCTATTTTTTCTAAATTATTCAAACTTGTTTTTAAGTTCGTCTTTTTTTATACGTTTTGATTGATTTTTGTTTCACACTTACTTCCATAGAATCCTTAAATGGTTCATAACCAGGACAACCTAATCCAACAATGGCTTGATAATCATCCATCAACATACTCTTTCCATTCTTCACTTCAATATCACTGACTGACTCTGTAGGAAGAAGCATAATAGTAGTCGCTACGAAAGGAGTCTCAGTACTATTCTTATATTTAAATACAGCCTTTAATGTCCCTGTTTTACCTTTGATATCTGTCACTTTCTGTCCATCCAAATAATAAGTCACATCGACACCGACAGGAAGTGCTGCATCTAAAGTACCCTCATACTGAATACTATTCTTATTATTCTCTATCAATAATTGATGATTATTCAAAGTGATATTCTCATCACCCTTATTACTGATATCCTTTAATACAGTTGTATCTTCAATAAGATCACCTTCACTTATAGAAGGAATAGTCACTTCCGCTTTTGTGCTTTTTATCTCTCCAAGTGTATTTGTCTTTACGGTAATGGTTTCACTCTTATTCACTGCTTCTTTTACATCATGTCCATTAGTTGTAAGTACAACAGGTGCTTCTTCTTTGACTGTCTTTGTTTTATTCGTCTTTGTCTCTGTTGTGCATCCTGTAAGCAGGATACAACATAATATCGCTATTAACTTCTTATTCATGCAAGTACCTCCTATTCCACATTCTTCAATGCATCCTGCATTGGAATCTTTTTAATCTTCTTATACTCAATTAACATCACTATGAAATAACTGATAAAACCAATAACGATTGTCTTTAAGAAAGTAAGGTTACTTACCGTTAGAGGCATCCATCCTGCCATCTCTTCTTTCATCATTGCCTCAAATATAGGCTTTAATATCGCATAATCGAGTGGCACAGTGATCAGAATAAACAAAGATACAATAATAGATGTCGATACAATATAAATAGAACTTACTTCATGATTGGTATAACCAAGAATCTTAGTCATAGAAATAGATTGCGCATTCTTTTCAATAATTGTTTTTGTAAGAAGATAAATAAGCACAATAAACATGATGACAGCCATTCCACAAAGTAAATAAGCCATACCTCCCATTGATACATTCAATTGTCGAGATACTTTACTTAATGAATCATAATCAATAGTTGTGCCTATATACTTTTCATTCATATCAGTAATAGGATTCTTAGAGAAATATCCAGAAAAATAATCATCATCTAAATCAAATAATTGATTCATTTTTTTCTGATTCATGAATATCGCAATCGCACCTGGATAGTTATATTCACCACTGACCTTTAATGTATACTTCTTATTTGTATACTCTGTCCTTAAGTGAAGTACATCGCCCTTATGGATATGATATTTATCTGCATAAGCACTTGATACATAAACACCATCATTAATAGAAATATAACGACTATTCTTCTTTACACCATATACAGTCACAGTATCTAATGTATTGTCTTCCATCTTTAAGCTATAAGCACTAAACTTCTCAGCTGTCTTTTCTTCTGTTTCTATTCCTTTTGTGAAAGTATAAGCTTCTATCATATTAGAAAAGCTCTTTTCACTAGACTGCAAGCTTGCTGGTACTTTAAGAATATATTGATAATCCGCAAACATATTCTGTTTAATATTAGTTCCATAGGAATTAATAATATCTGGCATCGCAAGTCCAAATAATAAGATCATATTCGCAAACATTAATCCAATAAACATTACAAGATAATGGGCTTTATTTTGAAGAATAATACGTGTTCTAAAACGTGTAATAAAAGGAATGCGTTGTGACAAAGGCATGACATGTGACTGCTTATGTCTCTTTAAATCTCTTCTCAAGAATTTAAGAGGAGATAGAGACAACTGTCTATTTAATATAAAGAGATTAATAATAAACATGAGTATAACAGGTATAATTGTTGTCTGAATAAAAGCACCTGCACTCCATACTGTTTGATAAGTTGTTAAACTATAGCTGGCATAATATAAGTTCGCCATAGTTACTCTAAAATAGGTATAACCTGCAATATTACCTATCAAGGCACTCATAAGTGTCACAATAATAGGAAGTGTCATATAATGACTGATCAATTCTTTCTTTGTATAACCAGATGCAAGCAATGTCCCAATCACATTGGCTTCTTTCTGGATTGTATTGGTCATAGTAACCGCAAATACAAATGCGATAATCACAATCATGATATATAAGAGAAGTCTGACCATCACACCGTCACTGCCCATATCATCACCAGTAAAATGAATGGCCTGGTTCTCATATTGAGGTGTATACTCCTCTAAATGCACTTCTTTATTCAATAACTTTAAGAATGATTCAGATTTCTTTTCTTCATTCTTTGGCTTATTTGTATAAAGCCATGAATAGCTATAAGTCATATGTGCTGTATCCCATTGATTAAATAAAGAAGGTTGTACAACAGCCACACCAAACTTGATGGCATCAAACATCGTATCGCTGTTATTTTCAAATAATGCGGAATAGTCAGGTAAAGCCACTAAACCACAGATCTTTAATGAATGATTCTGACTCTTAATAGTATCCCCAATAGATAATTTGTTATTGACGGCATACATACGATCTATCGCAATCTCTTTACTAGTTTGAGGAAGTTTTCCTTCCATCACACATACTTTATTCACACTTTGAGGTGTCGCAAAGATACGTAATTTATTTCCATTGATCAATGTTTCTTCTACATAGGAATGATCATAAAGACGCACACCCGCTTTAGAAATATTGATCAATGACTGATTATTTAGTTTCTTATCTACATTAAAGTGACCATCTTCAATTGTATACTTCTCAAAACTTTCATTATAAGCCCTGATCATACTCTCATCCGCCACAATAAAACCAGATACAAGACCAATCATACCTGTCATCAATAAGAAGATGACAAGATACTTACTCCAGTCTTCTTTTAATTCACGTATAAAACGTTTATTTAATGGATTCTTCATATTACCAATCCACCTCATTCACTCGTTTACGATTTGTATTGATATAGTCTTCTTTAATTCTTCCATCATGTAATACAAAGATATGATTCGCAATATACTTAATAGATTCATTATGTGTGACCATGATGATTGTATTTCCAAATCTTTCATTAATATCACAGATCAACTGTAATATATCCTGTGAAGTACGATAATCGAGTGCGCCAGTCGGTTCATCACAAAGAAGTATATCTGGATTCTTTATGACTGCACGTCCAATTGCAGTACGTTGCTGCTGTCCACCTGATAATTGATTAGGTAATTTATTTTGATGCTCATATAAACCAAGAGTATGTAATAAATCATCAATATCCAAAGGCTTCTTACTTAAATAAGCACCTACTTCGATATTCTCTCTCACTGTTAAGTTAGGAATTAAATTATACATTTGAAATATATAACCTAAATGATCACGTCTATATTGACTTAATTCCTTCTCTTTCATTGTCTTTAAACGATGTTTATTAATAATAAGTTCTCCCTCATCTAAACTATCAATACCCCCAATAATATTAAGTAGTGTAGATTTACCAGAACCAGAAGGACCAAGTAGTACACAAAATTCCCCTTGATTAATAGTCATATCAATCCCCTTTAATACATCAATATGACTCTCTCCCTGTCCAAAAGACTTCTTTAACCCCTTAATCTCTAAAAAATTCATAACATCTCCTCCTGTGTTAGTATTACCTAACTATATTATAATCGAATAGTTAGTTCGTGCAAACTAAAAACTATGATATAATGAAGAAAAAATGAGGTACATATATGAATTATACAGAAGAAGAATTATGCACATTAGTAGATCAATTACCAGATATTCAATATAACTTACAAATGCCTGTGACTTCTATTAATCTATTAGGTTTAACACCTGATTTATTTGATGAAGAAGTTTATGAAATATTAAAGGATTACTTTACTGAACAGAAATACAATGTCCTTACAACTTTCTTATATCATGATACATCCCTTGATATGGCCGGTTATGCAGATGTAAATATTGTAGTATCAGTCAAAGGATTAAAGATTGCTGAATTATTAAAAGAGAAGTATGGCACACCTTATGTCGTAGGATTCCCTTATGGGAAGTTCTCTTCTTATTTCTTTATGGCTGTTGAACAGGCATTAGAAACTGGCATTGACCAGATTCCTTATCAGAACTTCTTTAGATTACAGACAGAGCAGATGATTCAATTACATGGAGATCCTGTCATTATGAGTTCTATTGGATTTTCTTTATCACAACAATATGATTTTGGTTATCAAGTGATATCAGATAGAAAAGAAACATTAGGTCCAGTCGATTTTAAAGATACTAAAAAAGATGATATCCAAGTCGATATCACCTTCCCATTACATGAATCTATATTTGATTTAACTATTCATGACTTGTAATACACAATTTTCTATTGTTTCTATTCCCTGGTCATGAAAAGCATGAAGTAAATCTTCATCATAAGTCCCTGGCTGCATCCAGGCATACTTAATACCCAGCTCCCTCATATCTCTTATATAAGTCATACCAATTGCTTTCTTGACGACAAAAACAACAACATCTACAGGATATTGTATATCTAGAAGAGATGTATACATCTTGTCATTGTCTATTGTGTCATATTTAGGAGATATACCATAGACATGCTTACCTGCATTCTTTAAGCACTGATATATTTGATAACTATACTTCTCAGAATCAGGACTCATCCCAATGATACAATAATTATTATAGATCTTTAAAATATCTCTTTCTTTCATTGTTCATCACCGTTTTCATTATATCATACCACCAACATTTTTGATTGAATTTTACACCATAATAATGCATTTGTGGTATAATGACAAACGCGAATTGATGTGTTAATATAAACACGTATTAAATAAGAAAGGAAGGTCGTTAATAGTGTACGATATTATAGTTGTAGGTGCTGGCCATGCAGGTATTGAAGCATGTCTTGCTGGTGCAAGAACAGGAAATAAAACATTACTTATTACAAGCAACTTCTCTAATGCAGGAAGCATGCCTTGTAATACATCCATTGGAGGACCTGCAAAGGGCATTATTGTAAGAGAAATAGATGCACTTGGGGGACAGATGGGTAAAACTACAGATGCGACTTACCTTCAGATGAAGATGTTGAATACTGCAAAAGGACCAGGTGTTCAGTCTCTTCGTGCACAGGCAGATAAGAAAGCTTATCCACGCTATATGCAGAAAGTATTAAAGGAACAAGAAAATCTTGATATTGTAGAAGCAATGGTAGAGGATTTGATTGTAGAAGGTGATGAGTGTAAGGGTGTTATCCTTGCAGATGGTACACGCTATGAATCTCATACTACAATTCTTACTACAGGAACTTATTTAAAGGCTGAAGTCCTTGTCGGTCATTCTAAGACTCCTAGTGGACCAGATAAACAGAAGGAAAGCTTATATTTATCAAGTAAGTTAAAGGATTATGGATTTAGAATCCAAAGATTAAAGACAGGTACACCACCTCGTGTAGAAATCAATTCTATTGATTATTCAAAAACAACAGTACAGCCTGGTACAGATGCGAAACTTTCATTCTCATATGAAACAACACATTTCACACCAGTAGAAGATCAGACTGTATGTTACTTAACATATACAACGGCCCAGACACATAAACTTATTAGAGATAATCTAGATAAATGTGCGATGTTCTCAGGACTTATTAAAGGTATTGGACCACGTTATTGTCCATCTATTGAAGATAAGGTTGTTAAGTTTGCGGATAAGGAAAGACATCAGATCTTCCTAGAACCAGAATCTAAGGAAATGAATACAATCTATGTACAGGGATTCTCTACATCAATGCCTCATGATATTCAGGAAAAGATGGTGCATTCATTACCAGGACTTGAAAACTGTACTATTTTAAAATATGCATATGCGATTGAATATGATGCAATTGATCCATTACAGTTATGGCCTAGTCTAGAAACAAAGGTCTTAAAGAATCTCTTTACTGCAGGTCAGATCAATGGTACTTCAGGTTATGAAGAAGCAGCAGGTCAGGGTCTTATTGCCGGTATTAATGCGTCTAAGAAGGTAAAGGGGAATAAACCTTTAATCTTGAAACGTGATGAAGCTTATATTGGTGTACTCATTGATGACTTAGTGACTAAAGGTACTAAAGAACCATATCGTATGTTAACAAGTCGTGCTGAATATAGATTATTATTAAGACATGATAATGCGGATGAAAGATTAAGAAAATATGGCCATGATGCAGGTCTTGTAAATGATGAAGTCTATTCACTTTATCTAGATAAAATGAATCGTATCCATGCTGAAATAGAACGTCTAGATACCATTCATTTCTCACCTAAGAGTGAAATCAATGACCTCTTAGAAGAGAAGGGCTCAACACGTTTAAAAGAAGGTGTAACTGCCCGTGCCATTCTTCAAAGACCAGAATTAGTCTATGAAGACTTATTACCTTATATTGAACATGTTGACTTAACTGAAGAAGAAATGAGAAGAGTCACTATTCTTATTAAATATAAGGGATATATTGAAAAAACATTAAGACAAGTAGAAAAAGTAAAGAATATGGAAGAAAAGCAGATTCCTGCTGACTTAGACTATGATGATGTATTAAACTTATCATTAGAAGCAAGACAGAAACTAAAGAAGGTCAGACCTGTAACTATTGGTCAGGCAACACGTATTTCTGGTATTAATCCTGCAGATATTTCTGTTTTACTTATTCACTTAAAAACACAATACGGAGATTAATATGACACAACAAGAATTTATTGTGAGCTTAGAAGAAAAAGGCATTGTGCTTTCAGAGAAACAGATTGAACAGTTTGAAAAGTATTATGAAATACTCGTAGAATGGAATGAGAAGATGAATTTAACCGCTATTACAGATAGAGAAGGTGTTTATTTAAAACACTTCTATGATTCTCTTACAATTGCGTTTGATTTCCCATTCTCTAATCAAACAATCTGTGATGTAGGTGCAGGTGCTGGATTCCCTTCAGTTCCACTTAAAATCGTTTATCCAGAATTAAATGTCACTATTGTAGATTCTTTGAATAAGAGAATCACATTCTTGAATCACTTATTTAAAGAATTAGAATTAGATCATATTCAAGCAGTTGCATCACGTGCTGAAGATTTCTGTAAAGATCATCGTGAATCATTTGATATTGTCATGGCACGTGCAGTTGCAAGATTAAATATCTTAGATGAACTTTGTCTCCCATTAGTGAAGAAAGATGGTTACTTCCTTTCATTAAAAGGACTCAAAGCCCCTGAAGAATTAAAAGATGCGAAGGGAGGCATAAAGGTACTTGGAGGAGAAGTGATGGATGATTTTACTTTTACTTTAAGTGATCAGAATGATCATCGTCATAACATCGTGATCAAGAAAGTGAAATCAACACCTGCAAAGTACCCAAGAAACTATGGACAAATTAAGAAGAAGCCTTTATAGAAAGAAAAGGAACGTTATTAAAGATGCTTATTGTTTCTTAGATATCAATGATATTGTTGCGAATAAGGAACAGCCAAGAACTCATTTTGAAGATGAGAAGATCCAGGAACTCGCTGAATCTATTATGCAGAATGGTCTCTTACAGCCTATCGTAGTCAGAGAATATGAAGGTAAATATCAGATTGTTGTAGGGGAAAGAAGATACCGTGCTTGTAAACTAGCAGGTATTACAGAAGTGCCATGTATCATTCAGGAACTCGATGACAATCAGACAGCTAACGCTGCATTAGTAGAAAATATTCAAAGAGAAAATCTTTCAGCAATAGAAGAAGCCTTAGCTTATCAGCAGATTCTAGATACACAGGGCTTAACACAAGCCCAGCTCGCTGAAAAAGTAGGTAAGAAGCAGTCTACAGTGGCCAATAAACTTAGACTCTTAAAGCTTCCTATGACAGTACAGGAATCAGTTAAGAAAAAAGAAATCTCTGAAAGACATGCCCGTGCTTTATTAAAGCTAGAAGATACAGCACAACAGAATAATATGTTGAAGGAGATTCTTGAACATAACTTGACTGTCGATGAAACGGAAAAAAGAATTGCGAAACTATTAACACCTAAAAAAGAAAAACCACGTGTACGTACATTCTCTAAAAGTGTTAAAATCGCACTCAACACAATCAATCAGGCAGTGAAGATGGTCACTGATGCTGGGACTGATGTAGAAGAAAACATCGATGAAACAGATGATGAAGTCATCATTACCATAAAAGTAAAGAAGTAGATCCTAATTAGTAGGACCTACTTCTTTTTTAAACCTTTCTGGAATTCTATTATGGAATACAATATCCATAACTTCATCATAACTAAATTCATAACATTCATCTGTTTCAGTCACATGTATTCTTAATACATCACCTCTCTCTGCTTCTGTTAAGAATAAATATAAATTTCTCATCAATTCTTCCATATGGGACCTCCTATATATTTATTCTCAAAGAATCTTTAAATTACTTAATGATATAAAAAAAGATTGAGCTAAGCTCAATCTTCAACACATACGCATACAGGTGCAGGAATCTCTAATTCAGAATCTGTCATCAATAGCTTTTCATTCTCTTCATCAAAAGTAAGTACCTGAAGCTTATTATCTTCCTGTGCACCTACAATAACATACTTATCATCAATAATATTAAAGTCTCTAGGTTCTTTACCAGTATGTACCATATAAAGTAAAGAAATCTTACCATTCTCTTTATTGACTCTATATAAGGCAATAGAATTATGACCTCTATTAGAAATAAGTAGATGTTCTCCACTCTTTGTGAGATGAATGGCGGCAGCTGCATTAAATCCCTTAAAATGACGTGGAATACAATGAATAGCCTGAACTAAACTCATACGCCCCTCATTATACTTAAAGACCATGATCTTATTCGCAATCTCATTAATGAGATAACCATAATGCCCATCCTGTGAGAAAATCAAATGTCTAGGACCAGAACCAGGTACAACATTTACTGTATAATCTGTATTCTCTTTAAGAACACCATCTTTATAATTGTACATCACAATCTTATCAGCACCTAAATCTACAGCATATAAGAAACGTCTGTCAGGTGTAAAACCAACATTATGTACATGAGGTGCAGTCTGTCTCTTTAATAAATCAGGCCCCATACCAGTATGTCTCACAGCACCAATCTTATGATCAATACGATAATTTTCTAGTTTATAAGCAGCTGTTGCACCAACATGATAGTTTGCAGCAAAGATATACTTATTATCATCAGAGATACATAAATGTGTATAACTTCTACCAGAAGAAGAATAGTTATTATTAAGAATCAATTCATTCTTATGAATACTAAAACTTCCTAGTCCTCCACCTTCATTATTAGATCTTGCATTCTTATAAGATACATAAAGTTCTTTATTCTTCGCAATCAGATATGATGGAAAATCTTGAGTTAATATCTGTTGTATTTTCTTTAATTCCAATGTTTCTTCATTAAAAGAAACGATATAGATTCCTTTATCGTTACCTTTACCATAACTTGCCACATAAAATGTTTTCATAAATAAATCCTTTCGTTTGTCATAGGCGGAAACCCACTGCCAATAGGTGGTGGGAGGAGCCTTGTAAATCGTTATCTATTATCCCTGACTTTCAATATATTTTTTTATAGTTGCTGATGACACTCCTCCAACGCTACAATCAAAATAACTATCTGACCAAAATGTTTTTTCCCTCCAATACTGTTTTGATAAGATCGAACTATACTTTTGCCATAAGTGGTATGTTGTTGCCTGCTTTGTAATTTTGACAATATTGCAGACTCTATCTGTTGTATCGTAACTTAATATGAAATGTATATGGTCTTTGTCAGTTTCTATCGCAATAATTTCGTAGCCACGAGTATTGGCTATATCGAAAATCTTTTGTTTAACATCATCGGCGATATAATCTTTGAGTAATTGTTTGCGGTATTTGGTTACTAGAACTATATGTACTTTAAGGCTGTATTTTCGACTCTTATGACGATTGTATCTATTATCCACAGTTTACCTCAAAAGATTGATTATCACGTATATATTATATAATATATATAGTGAAATATCTATGAAAGGAGTGCATTTATGGAACAGATGAATATTACAGCCAAAATTCAAATAATCGCAGCTGAAGCAGATAAGGTCTTGCTTGATGAAACTATGTCTGTTTATCGTAATGCCTGTAATTATGTTTCAGAGTATGTATTCCGCACTCATGATTTAAAGCAGTTTTCACTTAATAAGGCTTTGTATTCTACTTTACGAGAAAAGTTTAACCTTAAGTCGCAGATGGCTCAGTCTGTTTTGAAGACTGTTATCGCCAGATATAAGACCATTCTTGAAAATCAGAATGAGTGGATTAAAACATCGTTCAAAAAGCCTCAGTACGACCTGGTTTGGAACAGAGATTATTCCTTAACACAAAACCGTTTTTCAATCAATACTCTTAATGGTCGTGTGAAGTTATCTTATTTTGCTGAGGGTATGTCTAAGTATTTTAACCATTCTGTTTACAAGTTTGGTACTGCCAAACTTGTAAATAAACATGGTAAATACTATCTGCATATACCAGTTACCTATGAGGTTGAAGAAAGTAATATTTCTGACATCTGTAATGTTGTAGGTATTGACAGAGGTATTAACTTTGTTGTTGCAACTTATGACAGCAAACATAAGTCTGGATTTGTTAGTGGCAAAGCTATTAAACAGAAACGTGCTAACTATTCCAAGCTTCGTAAAGAACTCCAAATGCGACATACGCCATCCTCAAGACGAAGACTAAAAGCTATCGGTCAGCGAGAAAACCGTTGGATGCAGGATATTAACCATCAGGTATCGAAGGCACTCGTTGAAAACAACCCAAAGCACACTCTCTTTGTATTGGAAGATTTGTCAGGTATTCGTAATGTTACAGAACGTGTTAAGACAAAAGGTCGTTATGTTTCTGTATCATGGTCTTTCTATGACCTTGAGCAAAAACTAATCTACAAAGCAAAACAGAATCAGTGTTCTGTTATTAAGGTAGACCCTCGCTATACAAGTCAGTGCTGCCCTTGCTGTGGACATGTTGAAAAGTCTAACCGCAATAAGAAGATACATCTGTTTACCTGCAAAAAATGTGGTTATAAATCTAATGATGACCGCATTGGAGCTATGAATCTGTATCGTATGGGAATAGACTATCTTGCAGATAGCCAAGTACCTAATACAGTTGTAGCAGAGTAAACTCTGCTGCAAAGGGTGCTGTCAACCACCCTATGATGTAACGCCACTTAGATAGCAATATCTATTGGGGTTAAAGGTCGGAGGTGTAAACCGTTAGTACGACTGGGCAGTTACAAGCCCATGACCTTTAGGTCGTGGGTAGTTGACAGGACACCTCCATACGAAAATATTCTATCACAATTATTCTCTATTTACTAATGAGTTTCATTATTATAAAATAATTGTAAAATAGTCAAAGGAGGACAAGAGGTTGGATAATAAGGAACTTTTATCTATGAGTGATGGTCTTTTAATTCAATTATTACAGAAAAATGCAAGATATAAGGTTTCTGACCTAGCCGCCGCGCTAGCAGAATCTAAAGACAGCATTGTAGAAAGATTAAATAGACTAGAAAAAGAGAAGATTATTTGTGGTTACCATACTATTGTCAACTGGGACAAGACAAATACTGAACTTGTGACTGCGATGATTGAGATTAATGCTATTCCTGAAAGAGAATATGGTTATGATCGTATTGCGTCACATATTTATAAGTACGAAGAAATTGAAACAATGTATTTATTATCAGGTGATTATGATTTTATGTGCATTGTAAAGGGTCGTACTATGCAGGAAGTCGCACACTTTGTTGCATCTAAATTAGCATGTATTCCAGGTGTTACAGGAACAAAAACAACATTTGTGTTAAAGCCATACAAAACAGATGGACATGTCCTAGTAGATGATGAAGATGGTAAAAATACGCGACTGGTGGTGACTCCATAAAATGGATTATGAGAAGAAATTAAGTACTGCAGCACAAACTATTAAACCAAGTGGTATTCGTAAGTTCTTTGATCTTGCAAACCAGATGGAAGGTGTTATTTCATTAGGTGTAGGGGAACCTGATTTTGCGACACCTTGGAAGATTAGAGAAGCTGCAATCTATTCAATTGAAAAAGGACGTACTTTCTATACCGCAAACAGAGGTTTATTAGAATTACGTCAGGAAATTAGTAATTATTATTATCGTCGTTTTGGTGTACATTATGATCCTGAAAATGAAATCATTGTGACTGTAGGTGGTTCAGAAGGTATCGATATCGCAGTAAGAGCCTTAATGAATCCAGGTGATGAAATGATTATCTTGGACCCAGGATATGTTGCTTATGAACCAAGTGTTATTCTTTCAGGAGGAGTACCTGTAAGAATTCACCTAGAAGAAAAAGATGAATTCAAATTAACACCTGAAAAGCTTAAAGCAGCTATTACACCAAAAACAAAGTTGATGTTAATCAACTTCCCATCAAATCCAACAGGTGGGGCAATGACAAGAGAGGACTATGAGAAACTTGTACCGATTATTAAAGAATCAGGTATTATTGTTATATCAGATGAAATCTATGCAGAATTAAGTTATGAAGAACCATTTAGTACATTGGCTTCATTCCCAGAAATCAGAGATCAGATTATTGTCATCAATGGTTTCTCTAAAGCTTATGCTATGACAGGCTGGAGATTAGGTTATGTTCTTGCAAACCCAGTATTCTCTAAGGCAATGTGTAAGATTCATCAGTATATTATCATGTCAGCACCTACTGGTGCACAATATGGTGCAATAGATGGATTGAGACATTGTGATAAAGAAGTAGAAGAAATGAGAGCCTCTTATCTCTCACGTAGAAACTTCCTTGTAAAAACGTTTAATGATATGGGACTTCATACATTTAACCCAATGGGTGCTTTCTATGTATTCCCATGTATCCGTTCTACAGGACTCACATCTGAAGAATTCTGTGAAGAACTATTAAATGATCAGAAGGTAGCCTGTGTACCAGGTACAGCCTTTGGTGATGCTGGAGAAGGATTTATTCGTGTTTCTTATGCATACTCACTAGAAGAATTAAAAATTGCGACTGAGAAGATTAAACTATTCTTAGATAACTTAAAAAACAGATCTCATTAGAGGTCTGTTTTTTCTCTTTCCAGCATCTCCTGATAGCTATAAACACAGCCACAGTAGTTCTGTCTATACATATGATATTCATCACTCATACGTGTTGATTTTAAATAACCATTATCCTTCTTAAAATCACTATGAAGGAATTTTGGTGCTTCTAGATCTAAATCATCACCAATCTCATTGATCCATTGGCTATTCTTATGAGGAGAAACAGACAACACAGTTGTCCAATAATCAAAACCATGCATTCTAGCATAATCTCTTGCTTTCTCCATTCTTACTTTATAACACACATAACAGCGGTAGCCCTTTTCCCCAGTATCCTTATATGGCGCAATATGCGTTAAATATTCTTCAGGATCATAAGTATCTTCTACCACTTGTACATTCTGGTTCTCTTTATCATTGAACTCTTTCACAAATCTTTCTAACTCAGATTCACGACGATGATACTCATCAGCAGGGTAGATATTACTATTTGTATAATAAATAGTAATATCAAAGTACTGACATAACTCCTTAATTACATTAGAAGAACAAGGGCCACAGCATGCATGAAGCAATAACTTTGGACGTCCTTCTAAATGTTTAAGAGTCTCCAACATCACTAAACGATAATTTTGTTTCATTAGTGGATAAACATTGCATCACCAAATGAGAAGAAACGATATTTCTCATTTACTGCAATCTTATAGGCATTTAAGATATGTTCTCTACCTGCAAGAGCACTTACAAGCATCACTAATGTAGACTTAGGAAGATGGAAGTTTGTGATCAATGCATCAATACCAGTAAATGTATAACCAGGATAAATAAAGATATTTGTATTTTCATGAGCTGCTTTGAAGCATCCATATTTAGAATGGTTGGCTTCTAGTGTACGGCAAGAAGTAGTACCCACCGCAATAATACGTCTACCTTCTTTTTTAGCCTGATTTAATTTTTCAGCGACTTCTTCACTAATTTCATAATATTCACTATGCATATGATGTTCTAATACATTTTCTACCTTAACAGGTCTAAATGTACCTAAACCAACATGTAAAGTCACATCTAGGATTTCAACCCCTTTTTCTCTTACTTTCTGAAGTAATTCTTCAGTAAAATGTAAGCCTGCAGTAGGGGCAGCAGCACTACCTTCTACCTTTGCATAGACTGTCTGATAACGATCAGGATCATTTAACTTTTCTTTAATATATGGTGGTAAAGGCATAATACCTAACTGATCAAGAATTTCATAGAAAATTCCATCATAAATCATCTTGAAGATACGAATACCTTCTTCTCTGATTTCAGTACACTGAGCCTTTAAACGACCATCACCAAAAGTAATCACAGTACCTAGCTTTACAATCTTCGCATTACCTACTAAACATTCCCATAAATCATCATGAAGATCCTTTAATAAAAGAACTTCTACATGTCCACCTGTTTCTTCCTTAAGACCATAAAGACGTGCTGGAATAACCTTTGTATTATTCCTTACAAGCACATCACCAGGCTTTAGATAATCTAAAATATCATAGAAATGTTTATGTTCAACATTTCCTGTTTCTTTATCTAGAACCATTAAACGTGAAGTATCACGTTTCTTTAATGGTGTCTGTGCAATTAATTCTTCTGGGAGATTATAATCAAATAATTCAATATCCATAAAACTAAAACGCCCTTTCATAAACATCACGACCATACTGTTCTAAGAATTCTTCCTTAAAATCAGCTAAACGGTCTTCTTGAATTGCTTTTCTAATATCTGCTGCAAGATCTAATAAGAATGCAACATTGTGAATAGATAATAAAGACTTACCAAAGATTTCGTCACACTTGTGAAGATGTCTTAAATAAGCTCTTGTATAATTTCTACATGCATAACAATGACACTTATCATCAATAGGAGTAAAGTCACGTTTATACTTTTCATTATTGATATTCATACGTCCATGATGTGTCATAAGTGCACCATGTCTTGCGACACGTGTAGGAAGTACACAGTCAAACATATCAATACCTCTCATAGCACCTTCGATTAAATCAATAGGATTACCTACACCCATTAAATATCTAGGCTTATCTTCAGGTAACCACTTAACACTATCTTCGATCATTTTATACATGATTGGTTTAGGTTCACCTACAGAAGTACCACCAATAGAATAACCAGGGAAATCCATATCAACTAAAGTCTTAGCACTTAGTTCACGTAAATCCGCAAACTCACCACCCTGGACAATACCAAATAAAGCCTGGTCTTCTCTCTTATGTGCTTCCTGACCTCTCTTAGCCCATCTTAATGTTCTTTCTACAGAGTTCTTCATATAATCATGAGTACATGGATAAGGTGCACATTCATCAAAACTCATAATAATATCAGCACCTAGATCTTCCTGAATTGCGATGGACTTCTCAGGAGATAAGAATAGCTTAGAACCATCCACAATACTCTTGAAGGTAACACCTTCTTCTTCAATCTTACGTGTCTTACCTAATGAGAATACCTGGAATCCTCCAGAGTCTGTAAGAATAGGTCCATCATAGTTCATGAACTGATGAAGCCCGCCTGCATCTCTTACAATATCACTTCCTGGTCTTAACCATAAATGATAAGTATTCGCAAGTACAACCTGAGAGCCCATTTCTTTAAGCTGTTCAGGAGAAATACCTTTTACTGTTGCCAGTGTTCCTACAGGCATGAACATAGGTGTTTCTACATCACCATGTGGTGTATGAAGAATCCCATATCTTGCGCCTGTCTGTTTACATACGTGTTTACATTCATACCAAAAATCTTTCATTATATCACCTCGATAACCTTGCCTATTATACGAAAAAATAGCCATTAAATCAATAAAAAAGGGGAAAGCTCCCCTTTCTTAAGAATATTATTTGTGTTTTAAGTCATCCAGTTTTTTAAGGATTAGAAGACCAAAGATAATAATCAGTCCAATAATCACTATGCCATAGGCTTTAATATATGTATCATAGGGAGAATTAACATATACTGTATGTTCTATACAATATAAAACCAAAAGTGATGTAAAAAACCAAATGAAAAATTTGACGAATTAAAGGTTAAGGCTTGTTATGGTCAAGACTCTTTACCAAGAGCTTATCGACCATCGAGCCAAGAAGATTGTTTAAATATTTATAAAATGCCTAAAGTGAAAAGTTAAATTCCACTTTAAAAAGAAACGAAAATGATGTGGAATTTAGTCGTTCAGGATTATATTTTCATAAGAATATCGGGTATTAATTCTGATATTCTTTTTGTTTTGGGAATGGAACTTAATCATTCGTACACTAGAAATGAGATTCTAACGTCATAAATCATGGTATTTTAAGGCGCAATAAAGCTATGGAATTTCGTTCATTTTTTCGAGTGTAAGACTAAATTCCACTTTACTTTCATGTGCTATTGTCAGCCTGCCTCTCATGTTTCATACATTCTCCGAATGATTTTAGTTATCTTCTTTTAATAAATATGGTTTTAAAATAATATCATCATTTTCTATTTTCTTGATTCCAAATTCTATGAATCTCTTGTATAAATCTGGATTAAGGAACTCCATCATCTCCAGCGGAGATTTTCCCTTCAGGTACTCCTTTGGCTGGGAATTGATGTGGGATACTATGAGATTAGCCTTCTCCTGTGAATCTAGACCAAGCGCTTGGAGATTTGTCCCTTTAGGGCATATGTAACGTATCTCCTTGTGGTAGTTTTCAAGACTTCCTTTCTGGCGTGATGCCATAGGATCACAGTAAAAGACATGAGTTCGCATGCTGCCATCATTATCTTTTTCCAGTCCTTCTGCATCCGAAAATTCAGAACCTCTATCCGTCTTGATTACTTCTACTTCTTTCAGGAACAGTTCTTTTCCTAATATCGATTCAAGAAGGTCTACACCTTCAACCATAACCTTTGCAGTCTTCTCTTCATGGTATATAATAAACATGAAAGAGTAAGACAGGAACTTAAAAGTCTGCATGAACGGACCGCTTTGTCCATTGTAGACGGTATCCATCTCGACGATACTAACGTTGTCATTATCGTCAGTATATGAGATGAAATCATCATAGGTGTGGCCTATCAGGAACTTTCTGTCTTCTCTTTTTTATATTTGACAGAATCCTTCTTTGATATTCTTCTTGTCTTGACTCTTAGATCAATATCAAGCAGACCGAACTGTCTAAATACGCCAGATTCTATGTAGTTGTATAATGTCTTTTCAGAAATATTCAATTCAGGATGAGAAGTAATGATCGATATGGTGATTGACCTTTCTTGATAAGAGGGACAATGATATCAGCTAAAGCCTTAAGCTCGCTATATGTCATATTTATTCCTTCTCTTGAGTTAATGAGGTCAGCCATATATTCCTTATTGGCGATATCTGCAGAATATGTGAACTTATCAAATCTGCAGTGCTGGTATTTAGGACAGCCATTGCAGGCCAGGGAGATCTGTCTCTTCGCTTACATTTAAAAACTACTAAGTCAGCACAGTTCTTGCATACATGGTGATGCTTGCATCTGTCCTTGTTGGCGCACGCAGGATCAAAGCTGCAAATATGTGAATGTTTTCTATGTGCCTTGATTTCTTTGCCTATAGTTGATTTATCCTTTCCAAGAGTTGCAGCGATAGAAGTCTTGGTAGAACCATTTTCTATCCCTCTCTGAATGATTTGTCTTTCTGAAAGAGTAAGATGCAGATTCTTATTTGATTTAGCCATGATAATCAGCCTTTCATGAAATAGAGAAACAGACATCACAGTAATTATATACCTGAAGGAGAAAATTCAACTATTGAAAGTGTAAAAGTAAATTCAACTGTAAGAGTAAAATCAAGTGGAAAGAAGTGAAAGACTAAACGCAACTTTGCCCCGCCTAAAGTGGAATTTAACTTTTCACTTTAGGTATTTATAAAATGTGTTTATAAGGGGAAGCGTTTAGCTTCCTTTTTGTTTATAATAAAGTAAAGGGTTGTTTATATGAATAATGTTGTACACTTTAATATGATTCTAGAAATTAATCAATTACTTAAAGAAAATAATATAGAATATTCAATTCATGGTGTTGGTGGATGTACATGCTGTGGGTTAGAACTTAGACAAGATGGTAAAAGTTATTCTACAGAAAATATTTTAGAAATCATAAATGGTTCTTTAAAAAATCACTGGATTTATGTTCAAGAAAACAAAAATCAGCCAGGATTTCTTACAGTTCATTCAAAATTTGATAAAAAACCTTGACTATAAAGTAACTCTATAGTGTTAGATAAAGTTAAGGAAGGGGTGTTATCTATGAAAACACACGAATTAGAAAAAGAATTAGGAATCTCAAAACATACCATCTTCTATTATGAAAAGGAAGGAATCGTTACACCACAAAGAGATGACAATGGTTATCGTAGTTATAGCCAAGAAGATTTACAAAAATTGATCATGGTAAAATTTTTACGTAATTTAAATATTTCTATTGATGATGTAAAAGCAATTTTAAATAATGAACTAGATTTTAAAGAATGTTTAAAAATCAATCAAATTCATCTAGAAAAACAAATTAAGAGTTTAGAAGAAGTTCAAGGAAATATTGAAATGTATGTAAGAAAAGATTTACCAATGTTACCCGCTTTACAACAAATCCAAAGAGAAACAAAGAATTATAAATTAGGTTATAAAAAAACAACGGATACAGTATCTCTTGGAAGAAGACTTACAAAGAAACTCGCAATAAAAAAATTCTTATATAAATTTATTCCTACATTTTTAATTGTTTTATTCTTTAGTGCTGTAAATGAGCAAGATGTTTTAACAAGAGTACTTTCAGTATTAGTGATTTCATTTGTATTTACAAATGGTTTGATTGCAGCTGATTTCCAGCTTTCACAATTATGGTTAAGATTACCACTTGATCAAACAAGAAATCAATCGGTAGAGTTTTTAAATGATCGTATTCGTTATTATCAATTTAAAGGTTATATAGATAATGTAAAATATTTTTATTCTGTTTTATTGGGTAAAGAAGATAAATTTATAAAGGAATATAAATATGAAGATATTCAAAGCGTAGAACTTCTTTTAAAACATCGTTATGAAATTTATGGAACACCGATTGCTAGAGATTGGTATGTTCTTGATTATCGCTTTGAATTTAAAGATGGAAATCATTTCTATTTCTATTGGCCTTTTACAATTGATGATGATGCCCGCTTTATTGGAATTATTTTAGATGAAAAGGTAGAAAATGTGATCGATAAAGATCATGTCATGGATGCTTTAAAAAATGGTATTCATTTAAATGATTATATGAAAAAGACTGAAGATTAAAAGTCTGTAATATTCTATATAAATATATTACAATAAAACTATAAGTACTAACTATTTTTAACGGGAGGAAATAGTACAATGAAAAATAAAATGATTATAAAAATTATTGTCTCAATTCTTTTATCCTATCTAATGGTTTTTATTATTAATTCATTGCTTAGTAATACTTATTTGGCTCAACCAGAACTTAATCATATTATTGTCCTTGATTATATTCTTGCTTGTTGCATTGTTATTATTGCGCTCATTATCATATTTGGTTTTTTAATCTTAAATAAGCATAAGTAATTCTAGAATTTAACTTATGTATTAAATGAAATCGTTCTTTTTAAGTAAAATGTTGCTTTGGGTGATTATATTACGCAGCAAAAATATCATAATGATACTCATGATATGCTTCCTTAAGTGAAATAGGCAATGGTATTAAGATAAAGAAAACTAATACCTTCGTGTCATTAAGAAAGGGTGTTTGCTATAAAATGGCAGACACCTTTTCTATTACCACAAAAAACATAAAAAAACATGGCATAAGACATGCTTCCAAAGAACTGTCACATAGTTTTACAACAACAGTGTATAAGTCATGTTAGGATGCTCTCTAATTTAGAGGCTTACATGATTGATTTTTTATGACACATTTAAATGATTTTTATGGTCTTTTGGGAATAGAATTAATGACTTTAGTTAAATACATGGAATGTGTGAAGTAGTACTATTTACTATACGTAATATCTAGTTTTATAATACGAAAAAATCCAGGAAATAATCCTGGATTAATCAAATGTAACATATTCGTTATCTAAAGGTTTAGCCCCTTCAACATGATCTACATCAAGAACACAGATATTCGCATTCATAGATGGATCATATTCAATATGTGTATGACCTTCTAATAGAAGCCATTCATTAGGTATGAATTTAGACGCATATTCACTTACACAAAGCATACCAATTAATGAAGTATCCTGTTCACAACATACCATTGCATAACGACCAAGAATAAAACCATTAGGAATCACTTTATCACGACCTATGAACTTACCTTTGATTTTAATTGTCTTTTGATCATAACGTTCTGGATGTTCCATCGCATCATAACAGAAGATACCAAAATCATGATCAGCAACTTCTAAATGATCCTGTGTATAATCATATGGTAATTCATCATCCTGCATAGTATTTACAGAACCATCTTTATTTTCATAGATGATCTGACATACAGGATTCATTGCCTTGATGTTGTTTCTTAAAGTAGACTTCTTCATACCATCTTCAATACGGTTAAAGATGACTAAGTCACTCTTAGCACAATGTTGGAATAAGAGTGCACGCATGTTATTCACATAAAGCTGGAAAGTAGAGGCATTAATAGTAGTTAGAATCTGTACAACATCCCAGTTTTCAGGGAATTTTGATTCTACAAACTGATCTACATTCCACATACCATTAAATTCTACAAGAACCTGTGTAGGATGATATTTCTCCTTTAAATCCTTAAAGAAATCGGCAGTGAAGTCTTCTTCATTCTCTACATAAACAATTTCACAGTTATGTTCCTTAATAGCTGCTTCATTATATTCTACTTCACCTTCTTCTGTCACAATAAGCACAGATGTCTCATAATCACAGAAGTCAGTATTAATAATTGTATCGTTGATAAATGTTGTTTTACCACTTTCTAAAAAGCCAGTAAATAGATAAATTCTTGTTTCTAAATTATCCATACATTAACCTTTCATTAAATCATAGATTTTATGTGCATCAAGCTTTTCACCAATCACACACATTCTTCCACCAACATCTGGTGTACATTCACGGATTTCATAATCGCCACTTACAAAGTCAAATTCAAACCATTTACCATCAGTACCCTTCACAATACCCTTAGAACGAAGAATATGACCTAAAGATTCATCAGTCCCTAAAGTCTTTAACTTATCATCAAGTTCTTCTTTAGTAAATGGATGTGCTGTTTCAATACCAATACTATTGAATACTTCATCTGCATCATGCATATCTTCTTCATCATAGTATAATGTGCTTTCTCCATCATGGTGATGATGTTCATGATCGTGATGATGACCACATTCACATTCGTGATCATGTTCATGGTGATGTTCACATTCGCATTCGTGGTCATGATCATGATGGTGTCCACATTCACATTCATGGTCATGATCATGGTGATGATGATGTTCATGATGATGTCCATGAACACTTTCCTGATGTTCCTTTTCAGCCGCAATCAATGCCTTTTCTAAAGCATCCTTATGATTACTTGCTTCAAGAATCATATCACCTGTAATCTGGTCCCATGGAGTAGTAACGACCGGTGCATGAGGATTTAACTCTCTAATAATATCTAAACATTCCGCAATCTTTTCTTCAGACACATCCTGTGAACGGCTTAAGATTACACAGCTGGCAGCACCAATCTGGTTATTAAAGAACTCACCAAAGTTCTTATGATACATCTTACATTTCTTTGCATCTACTACAGTAAAGAAACGATCAAGTGTTAAATCAGCACCATGTACCTTCTGTACAGCCGCAATAATATCAGATAACTTACCAACACCTGTTGGTTCAATAATAATACGATCAGGATGATATGTATCTACAACTTCCTTTAGAGCTGTTTCAAAATCACCTGCAAGACTGCAACAAATACAACCCTGACTCAATTCATTGACAGTAATACCTGCATCACGCATAAAACCACCATCAATTCCAATTTCACCAAACTCATTTTCAATGAGTACTAACTTTTCATCTTTTAAAGATTCATTTAATAATTTTTTAATAAGTGTTGTTTTGCCAGCACCTAAGAATCCAGAAATAATATCAACTTTTGCCATTTTATTGACTCCTTTCTTAACCATCTCACATTATATCATTTTTCTTAAAAAACGCTCATAAAATGATAAAAAAGCTTATATAAACTTTTTAATAAATACACCTATCCCATTAGAATCTTTATCCTCTGTGACATAGTTAGCGACAGCTTTCGCATGAATAGACCCATTTCCCATTACTACACCAACACCTGCTTCTTCCAACATATCTATATCATTATCTTCATCACCAAAAGCTATACATTGAGATATAGAAATATCATGAAGGGCTAAAGCCTCTTTTAAACCATTAGACTTAGACACATGAGGATTCATATATTCATATAAAAAACTGGTAGTCACTAAGGCAGACGCTTTATATTCTCTATTCTTAAATGATTTAGAACGTTCCACTATCTGAGGCATATAGCTTGGATTACATATAATCATCAATTTACGATAAGGACGTGTTAAGAATGTATCAAAATCTACAACTCTATATTCAATTCCATCACCTTCAGCCATATTTCTAATATAGTCATCATCCTTAGGTGCATATAGAATACCTTCATGACAGATTGTAAAGTTACAATCCATATCTTTGTAATGATTCATGATTTCTTTAATTAATTCAGGACTCAAAGTATGATTCTCCTGATATATATCAAGAATATAATCATCAATCTCAGAACCTCCAGAACCCACTACAAAATCAATACATCCTTCAATACCCCATGATTTTATATGATTTCTTACACTATCTGCATCTCTACCTGTACATATTCCAAATAATATACCTTTACTTCTTGCTTTCTTAATAGCTGTAACAGTTCTTTCATCTACGACCTGTTTACTAGTCAGTAATGTTCCATCTACATCACATACAATAGCACGTATATCCATATTTATTCCCCCGTCATTTTTATTATAGTATACTGTCTTCTTTTCAATATTCTCTTCATAATGTCTCTTAAATAAGCTGTATAAAGAGTATCTAATACAAATAATAGACTTAATCTTGTGCTATAGGAAGATATTTTCTTATAGTGATTTTATTTTAACGTAATCTCGATTTCAGGATCATATTCAGTAGAAGAAATCAGTACAATAGGGATATGATTCTTATGCAAAATTGAAGGAATCTTATCTGATAACATCCCACGTCCATTAAATGTAGTGACTATTACAAGGCGAGAAGAATCATTTGATGCAAAAAATAATTGTGATTGATATTCTTCTTTTAAGAATTCAATCTTCCTTTTATATTCTGATGTATTACTTTTAGTCGCTAAGTGATAAATAGAAATCACCAAAACATGCTTCACTTATTTCCAGGTAAGGCATATGAATCACTTTCTTAGAATTATCTAAAATATTTATCATATTTCTATAACTATGTATATGTCTGTGTTATAATCCCAAAAAAGGAAGGTGATATTTATGATAGATGGACATATGCATCTAGAATATGGGAATCTCTCAAAAGAATATGTACTACAGTTTGTGGAAAGTGCAGTAAAGAATGGTATGGATGAAATACAGATTCTTGATCACACACATCGTTTTAAAGAATTTAGACCTGTTTATGAAGGCGTAAGAAAAGCATCTCCTTATCAAGAAGAATGGTTAAACAATAAAGAAATGAAGTTTCATAGTACTTTAGCTGAATATTGTGCTTTGATTAAAAAAATCAAGGCGATGGATTTACCTATTAAGGTGTCTTTTGGTTTAGAGGTATGTTATGTACCTGAATATGAAGAAACAATTCGAGAAATATTAAAACCTTATCATTTTGATTTCTTAGTAGGAGCCATTCATTCTATCGACGGTAAACTCTATGATATGAAATGGTCAGAAGAAATTTTATGGAACAAGTATCCTGTGGATGAAATTTATAAGAGATACTATGAATGTGTTTTCTCACTTGTAAAATCTGATTTATTTACACAGCTTGCACATCCAGATACGATTAAGATGTTTGGCCATTATCCTACTTATGACTTACAGCCTACATATGATGAACTTGCTGAATTATTAAATGAACATCATATGAAAGCAGAAAACAATGTGGGATGTTACTATCGTTATCATACACCTGATATTGGCTTGTCAGATCAGTTATTACAGACCTTTAAAAAACATCATGTCCAGATGATTACTGCAAGTGATGCGCATCATCCAGAAGATGTAGGTCGTAATATAGCGGATGTCTGGGATAAAACAATGAAGTGAAGACTGTCTTCACTTTTTTGATATATTTTTATCATAATAGTACTTGAATGATATGCAAATATTGATAAGTTTGTTTCTAATTTCACATTGAATAATTCAATGGAATTTAATGAATATATAATAAATATGAAGGAAGGAGAGAGACTTATGAAGAAGATCTTATTGGTATGTAATGCTGGTATGTCAACAAGTATGCTTGTATTGAAGATGGAAAAGGCAGCACAAGATAAAGGCATTGAAATGGAAGTTAAGGCTCTCCCAGTAACAGATGCAGAAAAAGAACTCAATGACTGGGATGTCATTATGTTAGGTCCACAAGTTCGTCATATGGAAAAGAGATTAAGAGAATTAACATCTACACCAATTGAAGTCATCAATATGCGTGACTATGGTATGATGAACGGTGAAAAGGTATTAGATGCTGCTCTAAAAATCCTCGGATAATATTTGATAATTGAATTACTCCTTAATGTGAAAAGTGAAGATGGGTTCATCTTCACTTTTTGTTTTTCTCCAGTTTTTCTAAATGTTTCTGATGGAGCTCTTTATAATGATTAAAAGCATGAGGATTTAATTCCTGTAGCTTCTTTTCATATTTACTACGGTACTGTTTTAATACACGTAATGTTTCAGGATTCATTTCCTGTAACTTTTCTTCAATACGATCACGATATTGTTCGAGTCGTTCTTCTACATACTGCTCATTTTCATGAATCTTTTCCATGATTTCTGGAATATGCATTTCTAGTCTTGATAAGAATTCATCCGCTTCAATTAAACCTAGTTCACCAAAGTCTGTATGATTTTCAATATCTTTTAATAGATCAGGAGATAAGTCTGTTTTAGAATGAATCTTATCCAACATTTCTTGAGTCATCTTCTGTTTATGCTTTTCAGCTTCATTTCCAAAAGCCCATTCTAATTCAGGTTGTATAAATGAGATATGAGATGTTTCTAAATCTTCTAATGGATAAGGAGGGACAAGCCCACAATCTAATAATGCCTGCTGCATTGTACGTCTTACATGACCACTTGTGATTATTTCTATACCACCATTTTCTCTTAATGCCTGATTAAGATGATCCATATGACGTGTTAAATAGAAATCTATATTTCTTTTCTGTAAATCATTATAGAAGATAATCAAACGATCAATTGCAGTAAAATCAATATTACTAATACCAGAAGCATCTACAATAACCTGCTCAGTATCTTCTTTAATCGCTTTTTCTATATCTTCCTGGAACTTATCAATATTCGCAAAAAATAGATTTCCTGGGAAACGATAAATAATAGTATGTCTAATTGGTCTTGCATTCACATTCTTTTCTAGATTAAAGAAACCTGTCTGCCCTGGAATTACACCTAAGAAATGGGCTGGTGGAGTGACTGCCTTAATAACTACAGCGAGGAATGATAAAACAATACCAATTACAACACCATAAATAGTCCCAAAGATAAGTACTCCACAACATGCTGCCATAAAGATATAGAACTCATTTCTACTTTCTTTAAATAAACGTTGACCTAACGCAAAGTGACAGGCACCAAGTAAGGCAGTAATCACAATCGCCGTTAAAATAGGAACAGGAAGATATTCAATAAATCCTGTACCAAATAATAGAAGAAGTGCCATAGTTGCAGCAGCTGATAAGCTCATCACCTGAGTCTTACATCCATACTGTCTTGCAAGACCAGTTCTAGAAACAGAACCATTCGTCGGACAGCATCCTACAAGTGAAGTAGCTAGTTCAGCCATACCATAGGCAAATATTTCTTTGTTTCCATCTAATTTATAGCCATCCTTCATTGCATTACCCTGTGCAGATAATAAAGTCTGTGCGAGTACAACTATCGCAATAGATAATGTAGTAAAGAATAAAGCAGAAATATCTACATGGGCAATAGAAGGGATCACAAGTTTTGGTAAACCTGAATCAACATGAGGTAATAACTTCACTCCATATCTTTCTAAAGGGAATAGGGCAGTCAATAAAGCACCTATAAACATCATAAGAATGGGCATAGGAATCTTCTTATTTATTCTCTTTACTATAAGAATAATGGCAAGAGTGAAGATACCTAATACAAAAGATAAACCATTAAAGAGTGGTAACTCTTTAATAATATGATTGACTAATTCAAATATTTCACCTGTTCCTGTTGTCCCACCAAAGAGTTTAGGAACAAGCATCATAATAATAGATAAACAGATACCTGTTACGAATCCACCCATGACAGGTGTAGAAATATACTTAACAGCACGTCCTGCTTTAATAATTGAAAAGAAGATCAACCATAAAGCGACCATGAGTGCAATAACAGGGACCACCTGCATTGCTTCTTTAGTTCCTGCAGTAATACCAAGAGTTGCAAGAGCACTTCCAGTAAGAGCTGCAGGTGCTGCATCTACACCAAATACAAAATCATGACTCGTAGTAAATAAACTAAATACGAGAATAGGAACCAAAGAACCATATAAACCATAGACCATTGGTAGACCTGCTACCTGAGCATATCCCATTGATATAGGAATAGATATAAAAGCAACAATAATACCTGCAAAAATATCATTCATTGTCGCATTCTTAAATTTTTCCATACGCCACCTCTTTCTTAATTCTAATTATAATGATTTATCATCGTGAGTCTATCTCTATCAAACTGCCCTTGTATTGTATACAATCTAGAATATTTTTCAAAATATTTGTATTTTTTAATAATATCAGTGGACAAATTTGTATTAAACTAATATAATGCATATAAATTAACAAGGAGGACGTCGAAAATGACAGATAAGAGAGTTTATAATTTTTCTGCAGGACCATCTCAGTTACCTGTAGAGGTATTAAAGGAAGCAGCAAATCAGATGTTGAATTATAAAGGCTCAGGCATGAGCGTAATGGAGATGAGTCATCGTTCCTCAACATACCAAAAGATTTTTGATGATACAAAAGCAACTTTAAAGAAAGTTTTAAATATTCCAGATAACTATAAGATTTTATTATTACAAGGTGGGGCAACACAGGAATTCACAAACATTGCCTTAAACCTTATGGTAAATGGTAAATCAGATTATATCGTTACAGGAAGCTTCTCTGGTAAAGCGGCAAAAGAAGCGGCTAAGTTTGGGGATGTTCATATTGCCTATAACGGTAAGGATAACGATTTTACAGAAATTCCTACACAGGATCAGTTAGATATTCGTGAAGGTGTTGATTATGTACATCTTTGTAACAACAACACTATCTATGGTACAGAGTGGAACTATGTACCAGATACAAAGGGCGCACCACTTGTAGTAGATATGTCTTCTGATATCTTATCAAGACCTGTAGATGTTTCTAAATATGGTGTTATTTATGCCGGTGCACAAAAGAATATGGGTATTGCCGGACTAGGTGTAGTTATTATTAGAGAAGATCTAGTAAAACCACATCCAGCTAATATTCCAGTTCTTTCTGAATTAGATACTATGTTAGAAAAGGATTCTATGTATAACACACCACCATGCTGGGCTATTTATATGTTAGGTCTCGTAGTGAAATGGATTGATGAACAGGGTGGACTAGAAGTGATGAAGGAAAAGAATGAAAAGAAAGCAAAACTTCTTTATGACTACTTAGATCAGTCAGACTTCTATAAACCACATGCAAAGAAAGATGCACGTTCTAATATGAATGTAACTTTCACAACACCATCTAAAGAATTAGATGCTGAATTTGTAAAGGAGTCTATTGCAGCAGGTATGACAAACTTAAAAGGACATCGTAGTGTAGGTGGTATTAGAGCATCTATCTACAATGCAATGCCATATGAAGGTGTAGAATATTTAGTTAATTTCATGAAAGAATTCGAGGAGAAACGTAAATAGTATGTATAAGATTAAAACTTTAAATAAGATTTCTGAACAGGGCTTAGAAATCTTTGATGATAATTATGAAGTCGGTGATAATTTAGAACATGAAGATGGGATTTTAGTCAGATCAGCTAAATTACATGACTATGATTTCCCAGCTGAATTAAAGGCAATCGCAAGAGCAGGTGCAGGTGTCAACAATATTCCTGTAGATACATGTACTGAAAAAGGTATCTGTGTATTTAATACACCAGGGGCTAATGCGAATGCGGTTAAGGAATTAGTATTATGTGCTTTAATCTTAAGTTCAAGACAGGTGATTCCTGGTATTGAATGGGTAAAAACATTACCAGCTGATGATTTTGGAAAAGCTGTAGAAAAAGGTAAGAGCCAGTTTGTTGGTCCTGAAATTGATGGTAAGAAGCTTGGTGTTATTGGTTTAGGGGCAATTGGTGTGAATGTAGCCAATGCAGCTGTTAAATTAGGTATGGAAGTATATGGTTATGATCCATATATCAGTGTCAATGCAGCATGGAAACTATCTAAATGGGTTCATAAAGCAGCTACTGTAGAAGAATTATTCAAGGAATGTGACTATATTACTATCCATGTACCAGCAACTCCTGATACAAAGAATATGATCAATAAGAAGTCACTTGCAATGATGAAAGACGGTGTACGTATCTTGAACTTTGCACGTGATACATTAGTAAATACTGAAGATATCATTAAAGCATTAAAATCAGGAAAAGTGGCACGTTATATTACAGACTTTGGTTCTAAAGAACTTGTAGAAACTGAAAATACAGTTGTATTGCCACACTTAGGTGCTTCTACTCCAGAATCAGAAGATAACTGTGCAACTATGGCTGTAAAAGAAATGATTGATTACTTAGAAAATGGTAATATTCAGAACTCTGTTAACTTACCTACAGTTGTAGAACCACGTACTACAACATATCGTGTATGTATTATTCATAAGAATATTCCTAACATGTTAGCCGTATTTGCGAACGCATTTGCGAAAAAGAGCATGAACATTGAAAACATGGTCAATAAAGCACGTGGTGAATATGCATATACTGTCATTGATACAAATGATTTATCAGAAGATATCACTAAAGTGATTGAAAATCATGAAGGTGTTATTAAAGCTAGAATTATTGCGAAGATTGTTTTCTAAATCCTTCTTTTTGAATAGTCCATCTTAGTGATGGACTTTTTCTATTGAAAAATGTAAGATGGGAGTGCGAAGGGGTGATGGGATGAATAAATTAGTAGATGCTTTATCCTGGGTGGCTATGAGATGTACTCAGAATAAATACTTAAATGCAATTAAAAATACCTTCCAGAATTATATGCCAATATCTCTTACAGGTGCTGTTGGAATGCTTTGGACAAATGTATTAGTTAATGATCATGGGGGATTAGGTACTGTTTTTCCACTTATTATGGATTTAAAAATTTTTAATCCAATCTTTGAAGCATTGAATTATGCAGCAATTTCATGTATCTCTATCGTAATTGTATTATTATTATCTAGTGAAATTGCCCAGGCAAATGGGGATCATGATATTTATCCCATGATTGTCAGTTTTTTAAGCTGGTTGATTGTCACACCACATACAATAGATGGTTTACATATCAATGTGCTATTACGTACAGGTAATGGAGCACTTATTCAAACAAAACTATCTACTTTTGTCCATATTCCAAATTATATAGGAATCACGCTTAAAGACTTTGCGGCAGAGGGAATAAGTGTTACTTATACATATTCATCAGGACTCTTTACCGCGATGTTTGTCGCTATAATTGCGACAGAACTCTATCATTTATTAAGAAACTGCGATTGTCTCTTAATTAAGCTTCCTAGTCAGGTTTCTACCAATCAGGTATTATCATTCATGAATATTGTTCCTACGTTCTTGACATGCTTAATTATGAGTTCTATCTCTTATCTTTGTATCCTAAGCACAGGTCATACACTTAATACAAATATATATAATCTGATACAGCTTCCGTTACAGCTGATGGCAGGGGATAATTTAATTGCGGTTCTTGTTTTGTATCTTATTATCTCATTGTTCTGGATTGTTGGCTTCCATGGGAAGAACCTTATGTCGCCTGTCATTGAATCGTTTTATAGACCATTACTCTATATTAATATGGGAGCATTTAATGCGGGGTTCAGAGGAAAAGATATACCCTATGTATTCAATTCATCGATGTTTCAGATGTTTGGAGATATTGGCGGCTCAGGATGTACATTAGGGCTTGTGATATATATACTTGTTTTTTCTCAAAGACATGATAATCGTCTAGTAGCAAATATTTCTTTATTCCCAAGTTTAGTGAATATCAATGAAACAGTGATCTTTGGTATGCCTATTGTGCTTAATCCTCTATTAGATATTCCTTTTATTCTTGCACCACTTATCTCTCTTACAGTGGGATATTTCCTTATTCAAATAGGATTCTGTCCACATGTGATCATGGAGGTACCTTGGGTTATGCCACCTATTTTATTTGGCTTCTTAGTTACCGGAGGAAGTATCCATGGGGCAATATCACATCTCATATGTATATGTATCTCATTACTTGTGTATGCGCCATTTATTTATATATATGAGAGAAAACAGAAGAAAGAAGAATATATCTATTAAAGTGACAAAAAGAGTGAATTTATGCATATAAATTCGCTTTTTTTGTAACATCTATACAATATTCTTAAGAATGCTTGTTTAATCGTTTTATTAGATTATTATAAAGATGCAAAAAGAAAATAAATTTTTGCTTCCTAAATCGTCATGAGACGTCCAGCTCATGACATTTTTTTATTATTATCATTGATAAAATACCAATAAGATGATAATATATTATCATCTTAAGATTAAGGTCTTAAGATAGGAAAATCTAGTTATACATATCGTGGGGTGTAGGGACCTCATGATCTTGTGCAGATATGTCTGCATCTCCTGTACATTCTTATTCGGGTGCGAGGATAAGAATGATCACTGCTCGTAAGAGTATTGCTAATAATTAAATCCCTTATTGAACATGGATATAAAGTGAGTAATTAATGAAACCCTCATACTTTTAACTCATTATAACTTCGATTTTCCTAGGAACGCTGATCCTTTTAATCATTAGGGCATTGATTGAAAAACAGCCACTGCATTCATATTTCATCCATATCAAGCCAAAAGAATATTTATGTAGTGCATGATCCTCCTTATGGAGGATTCTTTTTTTTACAAATTATTAATATACTCTTTATTTGATGATAACCATACTTATTGTATAAGGTGCTATACTTGTGCACAGAGAGGAAATTATATGAATTATGATGTCAATTATATAAAAGAAGTGCTTTATCATGCTGGTGAATATATTATGGGGCAGTTAAGGGATGATTCAATCTATTCTAAAGGGAAAGATGATTATGTAACCGAAATAGACCTCATTGTACAGGATCAGATTAAGACATGTTTAATGGATAAATATCCTGATGTACAGTTCATGAGCGAAGAACAGATCAATGAAGTGGATTTCAGTCAACCATGCTGGGTATTAGATCCAATAGATGGTACAACAAATCTTATTCATGATTACCATTGCAGTGTTATCTCGTTAGCATTGTTGGAAAATGGTGAACCAACAATAGGGTTGATTTATAACCCTTATATGGGTGAGCTGTTTTATGGTATTAAAGGACAAGGTGCGTATCTGAATGAACATCGTATTCATGTAAGCCATCAAGAGAACCTCTCATCAAGCTTAGTGGCTGTAGGAACAAGTCCTTATTATAAAGATGATGAAATGCTGGATAAGAACTTCTATACGATTAAGGAAGTTATGAAACATTGTTCTGATATACGTCGTAGTGGTTCTTGTGCATTAGATATTGCATGGACAGCGTGTGGGCGTGTAGAGGCTTATTTAGAACGTCGTGTCAAATTATGGGACTATGCTGCTGGTAAGGTGATATTAGAAGAAGCTGGCGGTATACTATGTGATTATCGTGGACATCCAATTAAAAACCAATTAATCACAAATTTAGTTGTAGGCAAAGAAAACGTTGTTCACGATCTGATATCTCAATGTATTAATAAGTAGGGAGACCTGCTTATTTTTTTGTATTAAAAAACCTGGAATAAATCCAGGTTAATCAATAGGTTCCTGATAGAACCTTCCTTTTACAGCATTTGTTTTGACTATATTAACGAAAGCCTGTTTATCAATACTTTTAATAATTTCATAAACATCATTGACTTCTGCGGCACTGACGACTGTATATAACATGACACGATCTTCATGTGTATGAGATCCTTCACCAGTAAAACGAGTCATACCATGATGTGTCTTAACTAATAATTCTCTTTCTAATTCATCTGCTTTATTAGATATGATGAATAAAGTCATCTGCTGATCTGATTTGTGGAAAGTATCTATTGCCTGAGTAGATACGAACTGGAAGACAATAGAATAAAGAGATGCTTCAAATCCAAATAACATTCCAGAAGTTAATAATAGAATAATATTAAATCCTAGAATGATATTCCAAGAAGAAATATTCCACTTACGATGAATATAGACTGCAATAAAGTCTGTTCCTCCGGAACTTGCTTTACCATATAAGGCAATAGAAATAGCTAAACCATTTAATAAACCACCAAATAAAGCAATGAGTAATGGATCAGTTGTCACCTTATAAGAAGGAATCAAATCAACTAAGAATGAGTTTAAAACAATCATTAATACACTATAACCAGTAAATCGTTTTGAAATAAGTTTAAAACCAATAATAGCTGGTATCGCGTTTAATGAAATATTAAGCACAGAATAAGGAACAGTAATGTTAGCATACTTTAACATTATTCTCTGTATTAATAGAGTCATACCGGTAATACCACCAGGGACTAATTCACCAGCACGTACAAATGTCTTAATATTAAAGGCCATTAAACATGATGCAAGAATAACGCATGCGAATGATTTGAGGGCTTTTATTGATCTTTTTTGTTGGATTTCCTTTTCATATAACATAAATTTAACATTCGCCTCCTAAAATTCGACCAAATTGTACTATTGTTTAAACAATAACACAACCGTAATTGTGTAAAAAGTAAAAAATCACTTTTACATAATCTTAAGATAATACATACACAAATATGATTTTTTTGTTAAGGAGAAAAATTTATGATGTAGGTGTCTTAAGAAGACGGGAGGAAAAAAGTAAATATGAAAAAAATATTGACGCTTGTACTTACATGTGTACTTGCATTCTCACTTGCTGGTTGTGGAGGATCTAAAGATTCTTCAACGGCTGGTTCAGGAGATTTATCAGGAAAGATCTCACTTGATGGTTCTACATCAATGGAAAAATTCGTTACTGCTCTAGGCGAATCTTTCAAAGAAAAGAACCCTAACGTTACAGTTGAAGCTCAGTTCACAGGTTCATCGGCTGGTATCTCTTCAGTATTAAATGGTAAAGCTGATATCGGTGATTCATCAAGAGCATTAACTGATGAAGAAAAGAGCCAGGGGCTTGAAGAAAACATCGTAGCTATTGATGGTATCGCAGTTGCGGTTAATAAAAATAATACTGTTAAGAATGTAACTAAAGAACAGTTAACTAAGATTTATACTGGTGAAATCACTAACTGGAAAGAACTTGGTGGTAAAGACGAAAAGATCGTTGTTATTGGTAGAGAAGCGGCTTCTGGTACGAGAGGTGCATTTGAAGAATTATTAGAAGTAAAAGATAAATGTCAGTATGCACAGGAATTAGATAATACTGGTGCAGTTGTGGCAAAATGTGCTTCTATTGAAGGTGCTATTGGTTATGTATCACTCGATGCAGTTGATAAATCAATCAACACATTACAGTTAGATGGTGTTGATTGTACAGTTAAGAACATTAAAGCTGGTAAATATGCATTACAGAGACCATTTGTAATGGCTACTAAAGGTAAAATTGAAAAGCAGTCTAAATTAGTTCAGGCATTATTCGATTACATTGATAGTGATGAAGGGCAGGCTATCATTAAAAAAGTAGGTCTAATCAGTGCTAAATAGCATTGTCGGTACCAATAAAAGTAGACAAGCATCAGAAAAGGCAGCCGCATTAATCGTTAGTGTATGTGCTGCTTTTTCAATAGTTGCAGTCGTCGCTATTACTGCCTACATGATCTATAGCGGCACACCTGCACTTGCTAAGGTTGGTATCGGAAATATCTTATTGAAAACAGAATGGGTTCCTTCTCAAGGAAAGTTCGGTATTCTTTACATCATCTTAACTTCTATTGTTGGTACTTTACTTGCAGTCTTAATCGCAATACCTGTTGGTTTATTTACTGCAGCCGCATTAAGTGAAATGGTCACTGGTACTCCAAAGAAGATTATGAAAGCAGCTATTGAATTATTAGCTGGTATTCCATCCGTTGTTTATGGATTACTTGGTATCTTGATCATCAACCCACAGATGTATAAGTTAGAAAAGTTTTTTTATCATACATCTCATTCACATCAGTTCACTGGTGGGGCAAACCTCATTGCCGCAATTATTGTATTAGTAATCATGATCTTACCAACATTAATCAATGTCTCTGAAACAGCTCTTGAAACTGTTCCAAATCATTTAAGATTAAGCTCTTATGCACTTGGTGCAACTAAAATTCAGACAATCTTTAAAGTCGTTATTCCAGCGGCTAAGAATGGAATCATGAGTGCCATTGTATTAGGTGTTGGACGTGCTATTGGTGAAGCAATGGCTATCTTACTTGTTGCAGGTAATGCTGTTAATTTACCAGCACCATTCAATTCAGTACGTTTCTTAACAACCGCTATCGTATCTGAAATGTCCTACTCAAGTGGTGTACATAGACAAGTATTATTTACAATCGGCTTAGTATTATTCATCTTCATTATGATTATCAATATCGTATTAATGAAGATTCTAAAGAAGGGTGAAGAAAATGGATAAAGCAGATTCTAAAAAAGTATCAGCTACGTCTCCATTAAAGGAAGTGAACGCTGTGGATAGAACGTTATATCATAAAAAGAAAAGAATAGGAGACACTATACTACGTGGACTTATTTATCTATGTGCTGGTTTCTCTAGTATCTTAATTCTTGTCATTATTGGTTATGTATTTTCAAAAGCCATCCCACATTTCCATTTCAAGAATTTAATTGAACCAATGAGTCAGTTAATGAACCCTGAAGGTTTATTAGGTAATATCATCAATACTCTTTATATTGTCGTAGGTACATTATTATTTGCCTGCCCAATTGGTATTGGTGCTGCCATCTACTTAAATGAATATGCAAAAAATAAGAAGTTCGTTGCAGCTGTCTCATTTACAACAGAAGTATTATCAGGTATTCCATCAATTATCTTTGGACTATTTGGTATGATCTTCTTTGGTGAAATGCTTCATTTAGGATATTCAGTCATAAATGGATGTTTCACACTAACTATTCTTATCTTACCAATTATTATTAGAAACACTCAGGTTGCCTTAGAATCAGTTCCTTCTTCATATCGTGAAGCTGCATTAGGTATTGGTTCAACTAAGTGGTATATGATTCGTACTGTTATTCTTCCAAGTGCTATGCCTGGAATCTTAACGGGTGTGATTCTTGGTATGGGTCGTATTGTGGCTGAATCAGCTGCCTTATTATTTACAGCAGGTAGTGGTTATTTTATGCCAAGAGGATTCTTTACGCACTTGATGGAAAGTGGTGGAACACTTACTATCCAGCTTTATATGGCAATGAGTAATGCGGAATATGGACAGGCCTTTGTGATTGCGATGATCTTGATTATTCTTGTATTAATCATGAACTTTATCGCTAAATGGCTATCAAGTAAGTTTAATGTAGAAAAAGCAAAATAATGAGGTCAATATATATGAATAAAATGGAAATTAAGAATTTAAATCTATGGTATGGTGAAAAGCATGCCTTAAAGAATACAAGTCTAGATATCCCAGAACATAAGATTACAGCGTTCATCGGTCCTTCTGGATGTGGTAAATCTACATTCCTTAAAACATTAAACCGCATGCAGGATTATGTAAAAGGGGTAAAGATTACTGGACAGGTGACATTGGATGGTGAAGACATCTTTGATCCTAGAGTAGATACAACTTTATTGAGAAAGAAAGTAGGTATGGTATTCCAGCAGCCAAACCCATTCCCAATGAGTATTTTTGATAACATTGCCTATGGACCTAGAATTCATGGGATTAAGAATCATGCTGAATTAGAAAAGATTGTGATTAGATCATTAAAGCAGGCTGCTTTATATGATGAAATTGCAGATCGTCTCGATACAAGTGCATTAGGTTTATCTGGGGGTCAGCAGCAGAGATTATGTATTGCAAGATGTTTAGCTGTTAACCCAGATGTTATCTTATTGGATGAACCTACAAGTGCCTTAGACCCAATTTCTACATCTAAGATTGAAGATTTATTAATGGATCTTAAGAAAGATTATACAATTGTGATTGTGACACATAACATGCAGCAGGCTTCACGTATTGCAGACAATACCGCATTCTTCTTACAGGGTGAAATCATTGAAACGGGTGATACAGAAAAGATCTTCTCATTCCCTCAAGATAAGAGAACAGAAGATTATATTACTGGTAGATTCGGTTAATATTTAATTATCTAAATCAATATATTATAATGAAGGAGTAAAAATTATGAGAAGTCGTTTTGATCGAGAACTAGATACGCTTAATGTAGATCTTCAAAAGATGAGTGGTCTTGTAGAAAATGCATTAGAAAATACTATTGCTGCATTTCAAAACAAGAACACTAAGCTTGCGAAAGAAGTTATGGAAAATGATCGTATGATCAATGATATGGAACGTTCTATTGAGTCTATTTGTTTTAAATTAATGTTAAGACAGCAGCCAGTGGCAAGAGATTTACGTATTGTGACTACTGCTTTAAAGATTGTCACTGATCTAGAAAGAATTGGTGACCAGTGTTCTGATATTTGTGAAATTATCTTAGATTTATCTGGTGATCATATTTATAGAACAGTAGAACATATTCCAGATATGTTAAAGACTGCAAAAGAAATGGTACATAAGTCTATTGAAGCTTTTGTAGAAGGTGATGTAGATAAAGCACATAACATTTCTAGAATGGATGATGATATTGATGCATTATTCTTGGATATTAAAAATGAAATCATCCAGATTATGAAAGAAAATAGTGAAAATGCAGATGACTGTTTAGATTACTTCATGATTGCTAAATATCTTGAAAGAATTGGTGATCATGCATCTAATATCTGTGAATGGTTAGACTTCATGGAAACAGGATCTATCAACCAGCAGCGTATTATTTAAGGGGGATATAACCAATGAGCGAACGTATATATGTAATAGAAGATGATGAGAATATTCAGGAAATTATCAAGTTATCTCTTGAATCAAGTGGGTATCAAATTACCCTCTTTAATAATGCGATAGATGCAATTGTCGCAATTCATGAAGATACACCTGATCTTGCGATATTTGATGTCATGTTACCAGAATTAGATGGTATTTCAGCTATTAAACAGATTAGAAAGACTAATACAACTTTACCTATCTTAATTCTATCCGCAAAGGATCGTGAAATAGATAAGGTAAGAGGTTTAGATTCAGGCTGTGATGATTATATGACGAAACCATTTGGAGTGCTGGAACTTGCTGCACGTGTTCGCTCATTACTTAGAAGAAGTCAGCACCATTCAAAGGTTATTAAAACTACATCTTTAGAAATTGATAAATCGAAACATATTATTTTAAAGCAGGGTGAAAAACTTGAATTAACTCATAAAGAGTATCAGTTATTACTCTATTTAGTAGAAAACAAAGAACGTGTTGTAGAAAGAGAAGAACTCTTAAATAATATCTGGGGTTATGATTTTGTAGGCGAATCAAGAGCCTTAGATGTTCATATTCGTTCTTTACGTGCAAAACTTGGTGATGATGGACATCATTATATTAAGACAATCAGAAGTGTAGGTTATCGTTTTATTGAGGACGGACAATAATGAGACAATCTATATTAAGATATTTTATCTCTTTATTATTAGTATCTCTATGTATCTGTAGTGCAACGAGTATATTTATTATTTCTGGTTCAATGAAAGAGGATTCCGAAAGAGAAATGATGTATTCTGTTAAATTAATAGAATATAACTTAGATTACTCGGGTGATTTAAATAAACAGATAGAAACATTGAATCCACTTGCTTTCTCTGATGATACAAGAATATCTGTCATAGATGAAAAAGGTAAAGTTCTTGCAGATACATACAAGGATGATATTTCTTCTAATCATATAAAAAGAGAAGAAGTGCAGGAAGCACTTCATTCTTCAAATCATGAGGGGTATGCAATGAGACGTTCTGAGACAACCAATCAGCCACTTCTCTATGCTGCATATTATAAAGATACCCACATTATAAGATTGTCCATCCCTTATTCAGGTGTATGGGGTTATTTCCCAGAACTTGCTCCTGCATTTGCGATTTCTATACTAATCAGTATATTATTTTCATACATAGTTGCACGTAAACTCTCTAAGAGAGTCACTCAGCCTTTGACAGAAATCAGTGAGTCTCTTAATAATATGACTGAAGATTATCGTTTTAAACTTCCAACAACAGATTATGAAGAATTTACACCTATTATTGATACACTAGAAAATCTCTCTCATCGATTAAGAAAATCTATGAGAGAGACAAGATTTGAACAAGATAAGATCAATGCGATATTAAGAAAGATGGAGGAAGGCTTTATCTTACTTGATGAGAATGGCATGATCTTAAGTGTCAATGATAGTGCTATAAAGATTCTAGGACCTTTAAAAGAGAAGGACAATTTAGTTGATCATATCTCTTATCCAAATCTTATAAATGCGTTAAATAGTGCTTCTAAAAAACAACGTATAGAATTAAAGATTCATGATTTTGATTACCAATGTGCAATCTCCCGCCTTCCATTTGGTACAGCACTCTTCTTTGTAGATATTACCGCAATGAAGAACTCACAAAAGATGAGAGAAGAATTCTTCTCTAGTGTATCTCATGAATTAAAAACACCTATTACCGCTATTAGAGGTTACAGTGAATTATTATCACAAGGATTCATCAATGATGAAAATCAGAAGAAGATGATGCTTTCTAAGATTCAAACTGAAGTGACTAATATGTCTTCTTTAATTAATGATATCTTGATGTTATCTAGACTAGATAGTGATGATTTGATTGTAGAAAAAGTTCCTGTTAAGATGCAGGCATTAATGAAGGACATCTCACAAGATTATGAAGGTTTATTATTGAAATACAATGTAGAGCTTCATACAGATGTTGATCCTATTACTTATATTGGAAATGGGTCTCAGATAGAGACATTGATTTCTAATCTAGTAAGTAATGCGATTAAATACAATAAAGAAGATGGTCATGTTTATGTTCATATTTATAGTAAAGAAGATAATATGTTCATTGAAGTCAAGGATACAGGTATTGGTATACCACTTGCAGATCAAGGACGTGTCTTTGAAAGATTTTATCGTGTTGATAAGGGACGTAGTAGAATCAAAGGTGGTACTGGATTGGGACTTGCGATTGTTAAGCATATTGTTTCTTATAATAAAGGAACAGTGAAATTACATAGTCAATTAGGAGAAGGTACTTGTATTACGATTACTCTTCCTAACAAATCATAAGCTGTCATCGTACAGCTTTTTTAATTATTTTTTTAGACACCTATTAATAGGCGCTCTCCAGCGCTTACTCAATACATCTTTTGATGGATAGTACTACAATATAGATATCCAAGGAAGGGGATGTTGATATGATTTTGTTTCTATTATTTTTAGTTTTACTTGTACTAGGCATTGTGTATTTCATAAATAAATCCTTTCGTTTGTCATAGGCGGAAACCCACTGCCAATAGGTGGTGGGAGGAGCCTTGTAAATCGTTATCTATTGTCCCTGACTCTGTATAGTTGCTGATGACACTTCTCCAATGCTACAAGCAAAATAACCATCTGACCAAAATGTTTTTTCTTTCCAATACTGTTTTGATAAGACCGAACTATACTTATGTCATAAGTGGTATGTTGTTTCCTGCTTTACAATTTTGACAATATCGCAAACTCTATCTGATGTATCGTAACTTAATAAGAAATGTATATGGTCTTTGTCAGTTTCTATCACAATAATTTCGTAGCCACGAGTTTTAGCTATATCGAAAATTTTTTGTTTAGCATCATCGGCGATAGAATCTTTGAGTAATTGCTTACGGTATTTGGTTGATAGAACTATATGTACTTTAAGACTATATTTTCGTCTGTTATGATGACTGTATCTATTATTCATAAATCACATCTGATAGTTAATGATATCCACTAATTATGAGCATATACCATTATTAGTGAAATATCTATGAAAGGAGTACATCTATGGAACAGATGACTATTACAGCTAAAATTCAAATAATCGCAGCTGAAACAGATAAGGTTTTGCTTGATGAGACTATGTCTGTTTATCGTAATGCCTGTAATTATGTTTCAGACTATGTATTCCGCACTCATGACTTAAAGCAGTTTTCACTTAATAAAGCTTTGTATTCTACTTTACGAGAAAAGTTTAACCTTAAATCGCAGATGGCTCAGTCTGTTTTGAGGACTGTTATCGCCAGATATAAGACCATTCTTGAAAATCAGAATGAGTGGATTAAACCATCGTTCAAAAAGCCTCAGTACGACCTGGTTTGGAACAGAGATTATTCCTTAACGCAAAACCGTTTCTCAATCAATACACTTAATGGTCGTGTAAAGTTATCTTATTTTTCAGATGGAATGTCTAAGTATTTTGATCATACGATTTATAAGTTTGGTACTGCCAGACTTGTAAATAAACATGGTAAATACTATCTGCATATACCAGTTACCTATGAGATTGAAGAAAGTAATATTTCTGACATCTGTAACGTTGTAGGTATTGACAGAGGTATTAACTTTGTTGTTGCAACTTATGACAGCAAACATAAGTCTGGATTTGTTAGTGGTAAAGCTATTAAACAGAAACGTGCTAACTATTCCAAGCTTCGTAAGGAACTCCAAATGCGACATACGCCATCCTCAAGACGAAGACTGAAAGCTATCGGTCAGCGAGAAAACCGTTGGATGCAGGATATTAACCATCAGGTATCGAAGGCACTCGTTGAAAACAACCCAAAGCACACTCTCTTTGTATTGGAAGATTTGTCAGGCATTCGTAATGCTACAGAACGTGTTAAAACAAAAGATCGTTATGTTTCTGTATCATGGTCTTTCTATGACCTTGAGCAGAAACTAATCTACAAAGCAAAACAGAATCAGTCTTCTGTTATTAAGGTAGACCCTCGCTATACAAGCCAGTGCTGCCCTTGCTGTGGACATGTTGAAAAGTCTAACCGCAATAAGAAGATACATCTGTTTACTTGCAAAAAATGTGGCTATAAATCTAATGATGACCGCATTGGAGCTATGAATCTGTATCGTATGGGAATAAACTATCTTGCAGATAGCCAAGTACCTAATACAGTTGTAACAGAGTAAACTCTGCTACAAAGGGTGCTGTCAACCACCCTATGATGTAACGCCACTTTAGATAGCAATATCTATTGGGGTTAAAGGTCGGAGGTGTAAACCGTTAGTACGACTGGGCAGTTACAAGCCCATGACCTTTAGGTCGTGGGTAGTTGACCTACAATGCATATGTCTAAATCACGAATTTACAATCAATTAACTTCAAGCTACGGAGAAGGTTTTACTGCAGAGGAAGCGCAATATGCGATAGACAACCTACCTCAGTAATCGCAAAGTTGTATTTTTGAAAGAGTTGGAAAGAAGCACAAATAAATGCTTCTTTTTTTGAAAATACACAGTTATTCCATAAGTAATTAGTATAATGCTTGCAGGTGATAAAGCATGAAGATACTTTGGTTAATTGCACTCTTGTTGACAAGTGGATGTTCAACACGTGCCAATTCAAATTATATAGGCCAAGAAGTAAGGACGTTCTATTCAGGATTATTAAATGGTGAAGATATCTCTGTTACATGTAGGGATAGAGACTATAAGACTACTTTCTTTAAAGAGATGAATAAGAATCTTCATAAGAAGGAATATAAAGAGATTGACTCTTATGTCTTTAATAAACATTTAGATGTTTCTTATACGATTAAGAAGAATAATAGACTCATGCGTTGTTATCATGGTAGTTCTAAAGTATATGAGAAGCAGTATATGAATTACTTTTTTACTATTTCGGTTTTGGAGAGTGATTTGAGTAGTCCTCAGGTAGAGACATCTTCTTTTAGTTTTACAGATAAACGTAAAGTGTCTTTAAATATTCAAGTGACTAAGGATAATCACTATTACAATGCTATAATAACTGATAAAAAGACTGCAAGAACTTATAAAGAATTTAAATATCGTTTTGATAATGAAGTCTAGAGGAAAATCTAGACTTTTTGTGTATAATAGATATATAAGGCGAAAGGAGATTGGAATGAATAGCGCTAAATTTTATAAAGTATCTTATGAACAGTTTCAAATGGGAATGGAAAAGGAAGATGTAAAGGACATCTATGATGCGATTAAGCTTCCACGTCGTGCAACTAAAGGGTCTGCAGGATATGATTTTTATACACCTATTGATATACATCTAGAACCTGGAGAAACAGTCAAGATTCCTACAGGAATCCGCTGTGAAATGAATGAAAGATGGGTATTGATGATTTATCCAAGAAGTGGTTTAGGGTTTAAATATCGTCTACAGTTGAATAATACTGTAGGTGTTATTGATAGTGATTATTTCTATTCAGATAATGAAGGTCATATTTTTATTAAGATGACGAATGATTCAAATGAAGGAAAAGTAGTTGATGTTCAGGCAGGACAAGGTATTGCTCAGGGAATCTTCATGACATATGGTATTACTGAAGATGATGATGCGACTGAAACACGTAATGGTGGATTTGGTTCAACGACTAAATAATCTATGAAATATCAACTTCTTCTTGTAGTTATGTTACTTCTTTCAGGATGTAGTGCACCTCCTAAAGAAGTAAAGAAAAAAGAAACTTCGAGTGTTTCTTTTGTTGCAGTAGGAGATAATCTCTATCATCAATGTATGCTCGATGAAGCCAAGACTTCTAGTGGTTATGACTTTACAGGCTATTATAAGAATATTAAGAAGTATATCCAGGCAGATTATAGTTTTGTGAATCAGGAAACGATATTGGGTGGAGGTGCACCTTCTGGTTATCCCCTCTTTAATGCGCCTGATAGTGTTGCTGGTGATTTACAGAAGGTAGTATTTAATGTAGTGAATGGAGCTACTAATCATGTTTATGATCAAGGGACATCAGGTATATTACATTCTATCCAGGTATTTAATAAGTATCCTCGTATGACTTATTTAGGGCTTTATAAGAATGAAGAAGAAAAACAGAATATTAAGATAGTAGAAAAGAATGGCATTAAGATTGCATTTGTATCTTTTAATCAATATGTGAATGGTGTGACTTATCAGGAAAAGTTACCTTATATGATTAATTTTCATGAATCCACTATGATGGAGAATATGAAGAAAGCAAGAGAGAATGCTGATATTGTGATTGTGTCATGTCATTGAGGTATTGAGTATGATTATTATCCTAATACATTCCAAAAGAATATGGCTAAGCAGCTTGCTGATGCAGGTGCAGATGTGATTATTGGAACACATCCACATACATTACAGGATGTAGAATATATTCAAAGAGCGGATGGTAAGCGTACATTAGTTGCTTATAGTTTAGGTAATTTTGTGAGTGGCATGTTAGAAGAATCATGTCAACTAGAAGGTATGCTTTCTTTTGATATAGAAAAAAAGAAGATTAAGAATGTGGTATTCACACCACTTGTGAATTACTATACTTTAACGGGTAAAAGAGAAAGACATGATTTTTCTGTTTATCGTTTAAAGGATTATACAAACAAGTTAGTGGAGAAACATGGTTTTCCTAATCTGACTATTCCTTATATGAAAGAAGAAGTAAAACAGAAAGTAAAGAATATCAAAATTGATATGTAGGGCAGTCTTTGACTGCCTTTTGAGGTTATATTATGAAGGATTATAGACGTTATCACTATGATGAGAATAAACTCATTGATTATGGATTTAAAAAACAGGGTTATAATTATATATATAAGAAAGACTTACTCGATGGTGATTTCAGGATTGAAGTAATAATAAATGATATATTAGAGGCTAAGGTTTATGATTCTGATACAGATGAAGAATATACAAATATTCATCTGGTAGGTAAGCAGGGGAAGTTTGTACAAAAAGTGAGACAAGCTTATGAAGAATGTATTGAGGATATTTTAACTCATTGTTTTGTATATGATTATTTTATTTTTCCTCAATCTAAACGTCTTGTGCATCTCATTGAAGAAAAGTATCATGTTCTTCCAGATCATCCTTTCAAGGATGGTGATTCATTTGTGTTTAGAAATAATGATAAGTGGTTTGGACTTATTATGCATACAGATTATTCTAAGTTTCTAGATAAACAAGGAGAAGTAGAATGTCTGAATATTAAGGTTCCTATAGATACAGTTGACCATCCTTCTATCTATCCTGCTTTTCATATGAATAAGAAACATTGGATGAGTATACTATTAGATGAAACATTGAGTGATGAAGATATCATGTCTCTTATTGATCAAAGCTATCAGACTACTGTGGTATGTGAAGATTGGGTTATTCCCGCTTCTCCTAAGCGTTTTGATTTGATTCAGGCATTTAGTCAAAGTGATACTATAAGATGGCATCAAAAGGGAAATATTCATCAAGATGCTATTGTGTATATCTATTATGGGGCACCTTATTCAGCGATTATGTATAAGTGTCAGGTCATCGAGAGTGATGAAACAAGTATGCTTCTTAAACGTCTAAAGACATATGATCCTTCTCTTTATCCATTAAAAGTACTTAAGAAATATCGATTAAGAGCTATAAGAAGTGCTAGGCATATTCCTAAAGAATTAAAGGAGTATATAGGAAATACCGATAAATAAGTGAATTGTCTAGTAAATGTGATATAATAAGCACAGGCGAAGGAGGCTTTGGGAATGAAGGTAGAATATTATAAAGAATACAGTCCATGTCTTAAAAGAGATATGGAGTTTAAGGTGTATGGACATGCAGGAACACCGATACTAGTATTTCCAACACAGAATGGTAGATTTTATGATTTTGAAAACAATGGTATGGTCGCAACAGTAGAAGGCCTCATTGATAATGGGAATATACAATTATTCTGTTGTGATAGTATTGATTTAGAAACATGGAGTGAAGAAGGTGGTCATGATGTTGACTATCGTTCTTACATGCTTGAACAGTATTATCATTATATTGTCGATGAATTAGTACCAAGAATTATTGATATTAATGCGATGTGCGGTACACATGCAAATGGTATTTATACTACAGGATGTTCATTAGGTGCAACGCATGCAGCAAATTTCTTATTTAGAAGACCGGATATCTTTAGTGGATGTATCGCATTAAGTGGTTATTATGATAGTGATCTATTCTTCCATGATTACGTAGATGATAATATTTATCGTAATAGTCCTATCAAGTATATTGAAGGTATGAGTTATGATCATCCATATGTAGAAATGTATAGAAAACGTCGTATTGTATTATGTTGTGGTCAGGGTGCTTGGGAAGATGAAATGGTTCGTTCTACTAGTAGAATGAAGGAATTATTAGAATATAAAGATATTCCAGCATGGATTGATTTCTGGGGATACGATGTAAACCATGATTGGGATTGGTGGAGAGTACAGTTCCCATATTTCGTAAAGAGAGTTATCTAGGAGGAGAAGAATAGATGAATGTCGTATTTATATCACCACATTTTCCAGAATATTATCATAATTTCTGTTCACGTTTAAAAGATCGTGGTGTGAATGTATTAGGTGTTGGAGATTGCCCATATGATATGATCAGTGATGAAACAAAGAATTCATTGACTGAGTATTACTTTGTAGGTTCATTAGAGAACTATGATGAAGTATATCGTGCGTGTGCTTATTTCTCTAGTCAATATGGTAAGATTGACTGGATTGAGTCTGAAAATGAATACTGGCTAGAACTAGAAGCAACATTAAGAAGAGACTTCAATGTGACTACTGGTCCACAGATTCAGGATATGCGCTGGATGAAGTATAAATCAGCTATGAAAGAAGTTTATAAGAGTGCTGGTTTAAAAGTAGCAGATTATATTAAGTTAGATACACTCGATGAAGCTTTAGAGTTTACTAAGAAAAATGGTTATCCTGTGATTGTAAAGCCTGATAATGGTGTAGGGGCAACGCATACTTATAAATTAAAGAATGATGAAGAATTAAAGGATTTCTATAATCATAAACAGGATTATATTGATTATATTCTAGAAGATTTTGTGCCAGGTGATGTTGTAACATTCGAAGGTGTGACTGATAAGGATAAGAATATTTTATTCTCTACAAGTCATTTTATGGATACTTCTATTATGGATACAGTGAATGATGCATCTGATATTTATTTCCATTCTGAACCAGTAGAAGGTAAGCCTATTTATGAAATTGGTGAAAAAGTAGTTAAGGCATTTGATACAAAGAGTCGTTTCTTCCATTTCGAATTCATTAAGTTATCTGAAGATAAATCAGGATTAGGTAGAAAAGGTGATTTAGTTCCTCTAGAAGTGAATATGAGAGCACCAGGTGCTTTTATTCCAGATATGATGAACTATGCTTATGATGTAGATACATATACTATCTGGGCAGATATGATGATCTATAATAAATGTTTCTATGAAATTGAAAGAAAGTATTATGTGGGTTATGTAGGAAGACGCCTTGGTATTGATTATGAATTATCTGATGCCGAAGTGGCAGATAAGTATAGAGAATATATCAAGATTGAAGCAGATATTCCTCAGGTTCTTGCACAGGCTGAAGGTAACCATATCTTTATCTTCCGTGCTAAAACTAAGGCAAAGTTAAATGAAATTACTAAAGCAATTATTGCACATAAGAAGAAAAAGGCTGCACCTAAGAAAGCAGTAAAGAAGACAGTGAAAGCTGTGACTAAAAAGGTAGAAGAAGTTAAGGAACCTGTAAAAACAGTTGTAGAAGAAACTGTTAAGACAGTAGAAGAGAAAAAAGAACCAGTTAAGGAAACAGTGAAAGCTGTGACTAAGAAGGTTGAAGAAACTAAGGAACCAGTTAAAGCAGTTGTGGAAACTAAGAAAGAAGAAGTAAAAGCAGCTGTAGAAGAGAAGAAAGAAGAACTAAAAGAAGTAGTTAAGAAATCTCCTCGTGCTAGAAAAGCTGTTAAGAAACCTAGACATAAAGCAAAAAAGCGTTAATTAAGAAACTGTGATGAAATGATTTCATTTCTGATCAGTTTTTTCTTTATCTAAAAAACAGGCAGAACCAGTTTAAAAACCCCCACCTCAATATAGAATATAGGTGGGGGATGAATGTCGTTAATGCATCTGATAGAGAAATTTGGAGTAAGAAATAGTATAATACATATAGGAAACTTCTTTTCCTAAATCTACAGAAAGGAGGCTAAATATATGTATCTTACAATAAGACAGCAGGTAAAGCATCTGTCCAAGGAAGACTATCGTTCCATCAAGGAATTATGTCATATTGCAAAGAATCTTACTAATCAGGCAATCTATAACATCAGACAGCATTACTTTGCAGAAGGCAAGTATCTCAATTATGAGAAGAACTATACACTTTTGAAGTCGTCTGATAACTATAGAACGCTTAATTCCAATATGGCACAGCAGATACTGAAGGAAGTAGATGGTTCATTTAAATCATTCTTCGGTCTTCTTAAAAAGGCAAAGCAGGGAAAGCATGCACTTAAGGACTGCAGACTGCCACGCTATCTTCCAAAGGATGGATATACTACGCTCGTTATTGGATTTGTAAGACTTAAAGGGAATAAGCTCATACTTCCATATTCAAACAGCTTCAGAAAGACACATAAGGCTGTTGAGATTACTGTTCCACCTATACTGCTTGATAAGAAAGTGAAGGAAATACGTATCATACCAAAGGCAGATGCCAGGTTCTTTGAAATTCAGTACATCTATAATGCTGAATGCATTCAAAGGAATCTCAATACAACAAATGCACTGGCATTAGATCTTGGTATCAATAATCTTGTCACTGGAGTATCAAGTAAAGGTGAAACATTCATCATTGATGGAAGAAGACTGAAGTCCATTAACCAGTGGTTCAACAAGAAAAATGCAAGATTACAGTCTATCAAGGATAAGCAGCATTTTGGAAAGAAGACAACCAACAGACAGAAGGCATTAGCACGCAGACGCAACAATAGAATAAATGACTACATGAACAAGACTGCACGCAGGGTGATTGATTACTGTATCGATCATGATATTGGAACTCTTGTTGTGGGCTATAATGAAACATTTCAGAAGGATTCCAACATAGGCAGAAGAAACAATCAGACTTTCGTCAATATTCCATATGGAAGGCTGAGAGACAAGCTTGAATATCTCTGTGAACTGAATGGCATCATACTTGTCATGCAGGAGGAATCCTACACATCAAAGGCCAGCTTCTGGGATAAGGATGTTATACCAGTCTATAAGAGTGATGATACTGAAGAATACCATTTCAGTGGAAAGAGAATACATCGTGGACAGTACAGAACAGCGAGTGGACAAGTTCTGAATGCAGATGTAAATGGTGCATTAAATATCATGCATAAAAGTAGCGTTGTGGATGTAAACATCCTATACAGTAGAGGCGAAGTGGACACGCCTATAAGAATAAGGATTGCCTAGCAATAGGTGGAGACTTAAATATCAATCTTCTTAAACGGATGCGTAAGCATCCTAGAAGCCTTGACTTCAAATACGGAGTATTAAGTCGAGGTAGTTCACTTATTTTCTGTATATACAATGTGTTGACTGTTAATTGAGTGATGTTTATAATAGTTGAGAAGGAGTTTATGAACTATGAAAAAAACAACACTAACAGTGGCGACAGCACCAAAAACAAGCACTTTTCAGATGCGTATTAATCCAGAAATCAAAGCACAGGTAGAAGGAATCTATGCACAGTGTGGTATGACACTTACTGATGCTATTAATGCATTTATCCAGCAGTCTATTAATGTAGAAGGGATGCCTTTCTTAGTAACATCAAATAGTAAACAGGCATTAAGAGAACAGGCTATCTCTCAGTTAATGATTGAATTAGATAAAGGTGAAAAAGCACCTGCAGATGAAAGCATTTCTGAAGAAGATATATTAAAAGAATTTGGAATTGAACTATGAATCTAAGATATACAAGACAAGCACGTGCTGATTTAAGAAACCCTATGCGTTTGAATCCAAAGATTGTAAAACTATGTGCTGTATTAAAAACACACCCTGAAATAGGTGGTCAGCTATCTAATAGAACTGGATGGACAACAGATCTTTATTATGTCATTGCAGGAAAATATAGTATTTTCTATAAATATGATCATGATACAGTGACAATCATCCGTATTCTAACGAATGAAGAAAAATATATGAATGTCATCTTTGGTGATAAGTAAAAAGGATTGAATAAACTCAATCCTTTTTTAGTGCTTCTTCCATTGTTTCTTCACCAAGAAGATTATCAGATACCTTGATCTTATAGACAGAACTTAAGATACATTTATTATATATGTCTGGTAGTTCTGAGTCTAAATGATTTGTCTTAATGACACGCTCAAATACATCACAATACATATTATAGAATTCAGATAATTCTTTCTGACTCTGCTGTAATTGAATAAGTTTAGAAATCTCATCTAATGAAAAGACAGATTTTAATAAACAGATTAATGTGAAATAAACAATCTGTTCTCTTTCATACTTCTTCTTTATAGGTGCTTTCACAAGCTTATGTTTAACATAGTTATTAATCATTGTTTTTGTGATAATAGCGTCATTATCATTTTTTAAGAAAGACAAACTCTTTTCTATAATAGATACAACTTGATCTATATAGAGTGGAAAATCTGGTATCTCTTCCCATCTAGAAATATGTATATTATCGTAATTCATTTTCATCACCTACTTAAAAACTATCATTTATTGTATTCATTGTCAAATCATCTAGACCATAAAACAAACTGTATATATTTTTTCTTATCTGTTATAATTTGGTGGGTGATGAAAATGAAAAACAAGTTTAGTTTAAGATCAATTATAGTCATTATTGTGTTAGTTATTGTTGTATTTATGGGTGGTATGTACTTTGGAGGACATAGTACACCAGCTAAAGAAGAAATTACCTCAACAGCTTTAACACAGAAAATAAGAGATATTAATGAATTAGCTGTTTCAGAATATGATTATACAAAAGTAGGGAAGTTTTCTAATTCATTAAAGTTTAATGGCTGGACTGTTCCTTTAACACAGAAGTCTTTCTTAATCACTTATGAAGGTAAGCTAAAAGCAGGTGTGGATCTCTCTGATGTACAGATAGAAAAAACAGATAATAAGATTATTGTGAAAACATCTGCGGTAAAGATCTTATCTAATGAAATCGATGAGAATTCTATTGAGGTTTATGATGAAACAAAGAATATCTTTAATCAGATTTCTATTACAGACTACAAGACTTTCGCAAAGGAACAGAAGGAGAAAGTAGAAAAAGAAGCAATTAAGAATAAGTTCATAGAAAAGACTAAAACAAAAGTGAAGAAAAACATTAAAGATCTTATTTATATGACTGTAGATCAAGACAAGTATGAAGTAGAGGTAGAAGTAAGTGAATAAGTTAGAAGTATGCTGTGGCAGCTATGAGGATGCAATGAATGCATATCATGGCGGGGCAAAAAGAATTGAATTAAATAGTGCATTGGCATTAGGTGGATTAACACCTACAATTGCATCACTAGAACTTGTGAAGAATAATACAGATTTAGAAGTTATATGTATGGTGAGACCTAGAGGTGCAGGATTTGTATATAATGAATTACAATCTGAACAGATGATTATCGAAGCAGAAGAACTATTAGAACACGGGGCTGATGGTATTGCGTTTGGGTTCTTAGACTCTGATGGTAAAATCAATAGTGCACGTACAAGTGAAATGGTCTCTATTATTCATAGTTATGGGAAGACCGCAGTATTCCATAGAGCCTTTGATGTATGTGATGATCCAGATGCAACGATTCATAGATTAATTGAATTAGGTGTGGATAGAGTACTTACAAGTGGCATGAAGTCTACTGTGAGTGAAGGAGTTCAGCTTATTAAGGAACTGCAGGAGAAGTATGGCAATCAAATAGAAATATTGGCAGGTTCTGGAATTAATGAAACAAATGTCGTAGACATTATTCACTATACAGGTATTCATCAGGTTCATTCTTCATGTAAGAATTGGAGAGCAGATCCTACTACAGCTAATGATCATGTATCATTTAGCTATAATGGTATTAATTATGATTATGTAGATAAAGAGAAAGTGAAGAGAATGGTTTCACTTGTAGAGGAGGACTAATTATGCAGCAGTATTGTGAAATTGCGACACCTAAGGGTGTTATGAGAGGATTCTTTCATGTGCCTCATAGAAAAGAATTCCCTGTATTATTAATATTCCATGGTTTTACAGGACAATGTACAGGAACTAAGTTCTCTTATGTTTCTTTATCACGTTTATTAGAAGCACAGGGTGTTGGCACTTTAAGAATGGATTTTCTAGGCAGTGGTGAATCGGATCTTACTTTTAAAGAAATGACATTTGATGATGAATTATCATGTGCACGTATTCTATTAGAAGAATTAAAGAAGATGCCTCAAGTCACTGATATCTATGTCTTAGGACATTCTATGGGTGGTGCGATTGCGAGTGAACTTGCGAAAATTTATCCTGAAGATATTAAGAAGCTAGTCCTATGGGCTCCTGCTTTCTGTTTGCCAGATGCTTTAGATTATCTTACAGGTTCAGTAAAAGAAGCACCTGTTTATGATCATAATGGATTTGAAATCAGCGATGCTTTTGTAAAGGATATGATTCAAAGAGATTTCTATAAGAACTTAGATACATATAAGAATGATTTATTAGTCATTCATGGAACTGAAGATAAAACAGTACCTTATGCAATCAGTGAGAAATATACAAAGTTATTTGGTGATCAGATGATCTTCCATCCGGTTGTTGGTGCATCTCATAATTATGATAATGCGGATCATATTCATGAAGTTCTTTCTACAACTTATAAATTCTTAACAGAACAGGCTATGTAAGCCTGTTCTTTTTTTAAAAAAGAGTTGAGTTATTCAATATTTAATAAATTTTCTCATCTTGAAAACTATTCTTTATTGAAATGAAGACGAACTATGATATAATCTAAAAATTGAAAGAGGTGCGATTATGAATATTAGAAATATAGCAATTATTGCTCACGTTGACCATGGTAAAACAACATTGGTTGACCAGCTTATTAAGAAATCAGGAACACTTGAAGCACACGAAGAACTAGCTGAACGTGCTATGGATAGCAACGCTTTAGAAAGAGAACGTGGTATTACTATTCTAGCAAAGAATACAGCTATTCATTATAAAGACTATAAGATCAACATCATGGATACACCAGGCCATGCTGACTTTGGTGGAGAAGTAGAACGTATCATGCACATGGTGGATGGTGTTTTACTTGTTGTTGATGCTTATGAAGGTACAATGCCTCAGACTCGTTTCGTATTAAAGAAGGCATTAGCTGCTCATGTTAAACCTATCGTTGTTATCAACAAGGTTGACCGTCCAGTTGTAAGAATTCAGGAAGTTATGGATGAAGTTCTTGAATTATTTATGGAATTAGGTGCTGATGATAATCAGCTTGATTTCCCAACTGTTTTCGTTTCAGCATTAAATGGTACAAGCTCATTAGATCCTGATATTAGTACTCAGGTTCCTAATATGGACTGTTTATTCGATATGATTATCAATGAAATTCCTGCACCAGCAGTAGATGTTGAAGGTGGTTTACAGTTACAGCCGGCTTTATTAGACTACAATGATTATGTAGGAAGAATTGGTATTGGTAGAATCCAGAGAGGTTCTATTAAAGTGAATGAAAATGTTGTATGTTTAAGAGCTGATGGTTCTAAGACACAGTTCCGTGTACAGAAGTTATTCAGTTATTTAGGTATGCATAGATTTGAAGTAGAAGAAGCAAGTGCTGGTGATATCGTGGCTGTTGCAGGTTTAGCTGACATTGGTGTTGGTGAAACAATCTGTGAACCAAGCTGTGAAGAAGCATTACCATTACTTCATGTAGATGAACCAACAATCCAGATGATTTTTGGTACAAACACATCACCTTTCGCTGGTCAAGATGGTAAGTTTGTGACTGCATCTAAGATTGAAGAACGTTTATTCAAAGAAACAAACAAGGATGTATCTTTAAAAGTAGAACGTATTCAGAATAAAGAAGAATGGATGGTAAGTGGTCGTGGTGAATTACACTTATCTATCTTAATTGAAACAATGAGAAGAGAAGGATATGAATTACAGGTATCTAGACCTCATGTTATCTTAAAGGAAATCGATGGTGTGACATGTGAACCATATGAAGATGTAGAAATCGAAGCACCAGATGATTGTATTGGTTCAGTTATTGAATCATTAGGTTTAAGAAGAGGTATCATGGAAAACATGGATTCAATGGATGGTATGACTAAGGTTCATTACATCGTACCTTCTAGAGGTTTAATTGGTTTCATGACTAACTTCTTAACAATGACTAAGGGTTATGGTATTATTAACCACTCATTCTTAGAATATCGCCCATTAGAAGGTGAAGCAGTAGGTGAAAGACAGTTAGGTGTTCTTATTTCTATTGAAACAGGACAGACTACTGCTTATGCACTTGGTGGTGTAGAAAGCCGTGGTGTAATGTTTGTTGGTCCTGGTGTAGATGTATACGAAGGTATGATTGTTGGGGAACATGCAAAGGACAATGATTTAGTAGTAAACGTTACTAAGGGTAAACAGCAGACAAATACACGTTCATCTACAAAAGATACAACAGTTGTATTAAAGAGACCTAGACACTTCAATCTAGAAGCTTGTCTTGACTATATTAATGAAGATGAATTAGTAGAAGTCACTCCAAATAACATCCGTTTAAGAAAGAAATATCTTTCTGAACTTGATCGTAAGAGAGCTTATAGAGCTAAAAATTCAGCATCAGAATAAGGGGAGTAATGAGAATTACTCTCTCTTTTTTTTAAAGGAGTATGTTATGAAGATAAAAGAACTCACAACGATTGGTTTTAAACCAGCCCCTAAGAAAGACTATTATTACTATATTCAGGATCATTTCTATCTTTTACTACAGCTATTACCTCATCATAAAATTGCTTTATTGCTTACAACAGAAGATACAAAAACACAAAGAGATATATTAGAACAGTTTTTTATTAAAAGAGATGCAGTAGAGCGTATATATTCGAATGAAGAAGGTGCAGGACTTGTTCTTTCTTCTTCTATAAAAAAAGAAGAGTTAAAAGAGATTGTCTTAAAACTCAAGGAAGAGATCAATCAGTCCCCACAATGTCATCACTGCCATCAAAGCAAACCATTAAATGTATATTTATTAGATGATGAAATAGATATATTATGTTCTGACTGTTTTGAAAAGCATGAACGTATTACTAAACATACGGCTTCACCATTTGGAATACTTGGGGCCATTATTGGTGCAGTCATTGGTGGAGTTATCTGGGCTTTTGGATATAACCTAGGGTACATGATCTGTCTAGATGCGATATTACTTTCATTTCTTAGCTTTATTGGCTATAAGAAGCTAGGACACTATATTGATCAAAAGGCAAAGATTCTAATACCTCTTATAGATCTACTTGTTTTAATACTTGCACAATATGCTTCATGTGCCTTCTCAGTTCAGGCTGCTTTTAAACGCATTGGTGCTTCTAGTGTTTCCTTTATTCAGGCACTTGTTGTCGTACCAGGGATGATGTTTGATTCAAGTCTTATGGGATTGTTACTTGTTTATTTATTCTATGGTCTTATTTTAATGATTATTACTTTGGTTATTTTGTTTATATATGATAAGCGTAAAAACAGTTATTATTTTAAGTATAAATGTATAAATGATGAAAATAGTTGATGTTTTCAAGAAAAAATAGTTGATTGTAAAAAGAAAAGTGATATATTAAAAGTGGTTTTTATCATATTAGGAAATGGAGGACCCACACATGAAAACAAAAATTGAAGTACAGTTCATGAATAAAGATGTTAATGTGACTGATATCGAAAAATTAGTTAAAGAAGATATCAAGGAAAAGGGAATCAAGCTTAACACTCTTGAAACTTTAGAAGTTTACTATAAACCTGAAGATAGCGCAGTATATTATGTAGCGACTACAAAAGATAAGAAGGTTTACGGTGTAAACAACGATCCATTACATATTTAATGTAAAAGAGGCCTTTATAGGGCCTTTTTTAGTATCTTGTTGTATAATAAAGAAAAAGAGGAGAATACGCTTATGGACTATAAAGACTTATATTTCATAATTTCTATCGCGTTACAGATTCTTATTTTCTTTGAATTAAGAAGACAATCAAAGAACCTAATTATGTTAGTGATGAGTTTCTTGGTTACGGTATTATGTGTCTTATTCTTCTATAATGTTTTCTTGGTAGAAAAGCAGAAAACATTATTCTCTTTTGGTATGTTAGTTGTTGTATTCTTAATGTTCCTATGGAATGTAAATTATCGTTTTACAAAGATTATAAAATGAGAGAGTATCTCTCATTTTTTTTACGTAAAGAATTATGCTATAATGTTTTTGTATAAAAAGGAGGCAGAGTATGAAAAAGGTAATAGGGATCCTTGTTGCTGCTTTAATACTAAGCGGCTGTGGATCATCATCCGATAATCATGATGTAAAAAAGAGTTCTTTCATGAAAGAAGGAAAGAATAATTTATATGCTCTTTATAATACAAAAGGGCAGCGTTATACCAAAGATATGTATAAGGCTTATACGCCTTTTGAAGGCGGTTATTTAGTGACTGATGCAAATGATCAGACTGGTTACATTTCTAATACAGGTAAGACTATTGTAAAACCAGGACGTTATACAAGCTTAAAGACACAGGGTAATATGCTTGTAGGTGAAACTCAGTCACAGACGAGACTTTATTTAAGTGCATCAACTCTAGAGATGACAGAAAATACTTTAACACAGGTATTTGCGAATGATGCAGTTGTCTGGTCTACAAATGATAATGATGTAATTAATATTAACCAGCAGGGTTATGTTTATGCAAAACATGCAGGTACTGCAGTACTTACTGCAACTAAAGATAATGCATCTGTGACTTGTGTAATTAAGGTAAAAGCGTTACATCCATATTTTGATCATGACTCTTTAGATGTTTATACATTAGAACCAGCTACATTAACAGTGAATGACTATGGGGCTCGTACTATTGAATGGAAGTCTAAGGATCCTAAGATTGCGACAGTAGAAAATGGTGTGATTCAAGGATTAAAGCCTGGTACAACAACTATTAGCGCAAAGGTTGGAGATGATACTTTAGAGTGTAAGGTAAAAGTAAAACGTAAGACTTTTAAGATTTCTCATAAGGAAGCTACTTTCTATGTAGGTGATGAAGGTCAGTTAGGTATAGAAAATGCATATCCTGATATTAAGTGGGAAACAAGTAATGCAGCTGTTGCGACTGTTGCGAATGGCCATATCTGGACAATGAGTCCTGGTAAAGCAACATTAAAGGCAACAAGTAATGGACAGACAGTAAAATGCGTCGTTACTGTAAAGAAGAGAGTACCAAGACTTGATCAGACTAAGGTGACTCTTTTAACTGATCAGAAGGTTGTTTTAAATATTTTAGATAAGGCCAATCCAGAAGATGTTGTACAGTGGAGCTCTAATAAGAAAAAGATTGCTTCAGTCAATGAATTTGGTGAAGTAACAGGTCTTAAGAAGGGTAAAGCAGTTATTACTGCAAAGATTGGTAAGAAGAAATATAAAGCAACAGTTACTGTTAAGAAGAGACAGATTAAGATCAATCCTGCTAAGACAACTATTGAAAAGAATCAGCATATCTTCTTGCAGCTATTAAATAAGAAGGATGAAGATCAGGCAGTATGGACTACAAGCAATGATAAAGTTGTTATTGTAGCACAGAGTGGTGAAATTGCAGGGGTTAAACCAGGTAAGGCAACTATTACTGCACAGGTTGGTAAACAGAAGGCTAAAACAGAAATTACTGTAAAGGCTAAACCTCTTTCTTTAAGTAAAACAAAGATTGATATGGATGAAGAATCAGATGAATCTCTTTCTATTAATAACTATGAAAATCAGAAGGTAGAATGGTCAAGTTCTGATGAAAGTATCGCCACTGTAGAAAATGGCATCATCCATGCGAAAAAAGAAGGAACAGTGACTATTACTGCCACAATTGATAAGAAAGACTATACATGTAAGGTGACAGTTCATAAGCTTATTAAGGTTATTGATCAGAAAAAAATGACTGTTATTAAAGGTGGTCAGGGACAGTTAACAATCACAAATGTGGATCCTGAAAAGATTAAATGGGATACAAGCGATTATGGTATTGCGACTGTTGCGAATGGTACTGTTTATGGTATGAAGACAGGTAAGGCGACTATTACAGGTAAAGTCGGTAAGAAGACTTATACATGTAAAGTAACAGTAGTAAGAAATCCAGATACAGAAACAAAAACAAAGGCGGCTGATATATCACTTGGTGGTATTGAAGTATTAAATACAAAGGGTAAAGTACTTTATAAATCATCAGCAAAGACTGGTTTATTGAAGACAAATCTTCCTGTTGTAGTAAAGGATAAGACTTATAAAGTCATCAACAACGGTAAGACTCTATATGTTGGTAAGAAGAAAGTTTATTATGCATCTAGTTATGAAGATGCTTCTATTGTAGCTTTCAATGATTCTATTAATATTTATTTAAAGAATGGTAAGAAGACTTCTATTAAGGAAGTAGGTAATTATTCTATTCTTGCATCACGTAAAGATCAGGCAATTCTTTATGATGCTTATAATAAGAATACACTTGGTGTTATTGGTACTAAGGTCTATTCAAATGAGTATGCTTTAACAAGTGCCGAAATTACTAAGAAAAACAATGTTGTATTAACTGCAGGAGATGTAGTCAGTCTTTATAAAGATGGACAGATTATTCCTACAAACTCTAACTATAAAGACGATACACATTTCATTTCTAGAAATAAGAAGATTGCGTATGGACCTCATACAGTCTATAACGGTAAGAAGACAACCGAATTGAAGGGTGTACAGGTTTATCCTTATGCTTATGAATTAACAGTGTCTCGTTATCCAGGATTTGTGAAGGGTAAAGGCTATGCTTATTATGACTTCAATGGTAAGAAGGTCAGTCCTTATTATCAGGAAGCAAATCAGTATGATGAAAATAAGTGTGCAATTGTACAGCTTAAGAATAATAAGTATGAATTGATTAATGCAGAAGGTGAAAATGTATTAAAAGAATCATATCCTCGTTTAGAATTCATAGGCAATTCATATTATGCAGCCTATAATAAGAACGGCCAATTTAAGGTTTATGACTGTAATGGAAAAGAAGCTCTTTCAGATATCTATACAAAGATTCCTGAAACAGCTGCAATAGTCTTTGATGGACATCCATATCTTGCATTAGAAAAGAATGGACGTTCTTATATCTATGATGTGGATAATGGTATGAAGGAAATTTATTCTATTGAAAAAGAAATAGTTCTTCATGAAGAAGGTTATTTCACAATTGGAGATAAATACTATACTCTTACAGGTCAGAAGATCAAATAAGGGGGAATTCTATGGCAATTTTACTTGCAACTTTATTGGTGTTTGTTGGATTAATGTTGATATTCCAGCTGATCTATTTTGAAATCAGCCGTAAGCGTGCATTAAGAGTGAATAACTTAGTATGGTTTGAACAGTTCAATCGTCCTTTCAACTATACAGGAACAGCAAGCATGGTTGTATTATGTATTATCTGTTTTATGATTGGTGGTACAGAAGCAGCATTTATGTCAGCACAGTGGTTCTTAGAACTCATTATCTTTGTGGCATGCGGTGTTATTGCGGATGCTGTTGTACAATTTATTATTATCAAGTATGGTAAGTTCAGATGTCGTCAGCAGATTAGATCTGCAACAACTTTAATGAAAGAAATTGAAGAATTAAAACGTGGAGATGAAGATGACTATGGTTATGAAGTCTCTACACCACTTTATGATGAAGTTTCTATCACTAAGAGTTATGTACATCCAGAAGATCATCTTGCCTTTATGACGGTGGATAAAGGGCAGTTTGTAAAGGATTATAAAGATTATCCTGCCGCTACATTTGATATTGAACCTTATAGTGAAACAAGCGAAGTAGAAGCCACTTTAGAAGGATTACCTGTAAAAGCAACAAAACTTACAGAATCTAACTTACTTCCATTTAAGGATGAACGTATTGATGTATTAATGGATCAGTTCTCTAACTATGATAAGAATGAAGTATTACGTGTACTTAAACCAAATGGTACTTTCATTGTGAATCAGAATGGTAGTGATAACCTTCATGAATTCTTATCTATGTATATGCCTTTCAAGATGAGAGGTGTCTGGGATATGAATAGTTGTGCTATGACTCTTGCGGATGCAGGATTTGAAGTCGTAGAAACAAAAGAAGACAGAGGGTACATTCGTTTCCATAATCTTCGTCAGATACAGACATATTTCCGTAAGGTGGCTCCAGAAGTGGCTGAAAATATACCACAATATAAGAGCTTCTATATGCATGCATTAGATGAGATTAAACAGAATACATATTTCCAGTTGACAACATATCGTTTCTTAGTTGTCGCAAAGAAGAATTTCTAATAGGCTTTCTTAATTGAAAGCCTTTTTCAATAGGAGGTTTTTATGAATACAGTTGAAAGTAAAAGTGCAGTAAAAAATAGTGTATTACGTGTCATGATTGCTGCTGTTCTGATTATTATTCAGGTCTTCTTGATAGTGAAACTTGCGATATATTTATCTAAGTATTATGCCGCTTTTGATATCATTATGAGCTTGATTGCTTTCTTATGTGTATTACGTATCTATGGCAGACCTGATAATAGTGCTTTTAAGTTATCCTGGATTGTCCTGATTCTTATCTTTCCAGTCTTTTGTTTAGCTATTTATCTTATGTTTGGTAGACCTTCTTTATTAAAGACAGTACAGAAGAAGTTCAATAAGGTAAATGCCTATCTTGATACATATCAAATAGAGACAAATGGATTTGAAGAACTACAATGTGATGATCCTCTTCATGCCACTGAAGCTTATTATTTAAAATCTTTAGGTTTCCCAGTCTTTAATCATACAAAGATGAAATTCTATAGTTCTACGAATGAAGCATTAGATACACAATTAAAAGATTTGAATAATGCAAAGGAATTTATATTCATGGAATATCATGCTATTGAAGATTCAAAGGCATGGAGACAGATTGAAGATGTTCTTGTTGAAAAAGTAAAACAGGGGGTAGATGTCAGAGTCTTTTATGATGATATGGGCAGTGTTGGCTTTATTAATAATAAGTTTAGAACACGTCTTCATGAAGAAGGTATACAATGTCGTGTATTTAATCCTATCTTCCCTGTTTTAAATACTTTTATGAATAATCGTGATCATCGTAAAATAACTGTCATAGATGGTCTAGTAGGCTATACAGGGGGCTATAATCTTGCCGATGAATATTTCAATTATACACATCCTTATGGACTATGGAAGGACTCTGGAGTAAGATTAGAGGGTGATGCAGTAGACTCTCTCACAAAAATTTTCTTTGAGATGTGGCAGACATCCAGTAAAGAAGACAATGAAGACCTCACACCTTATTTAAAGAGGTATCAAGTAGAAGGGGAAGGTTATATCGTTCCTTACTCTGATACACCTTTAGATGATGAAGAAACAGGTGAGAATGTCTATTTAAATATGATCAAACATGCTGTTCATCATATTTATATCACAACACCTTACTTGATATTGAGTGATGAAATGCAAAGAGAACTCATTCTTGCATCAAAAAGAGGTGTCGATGTCAGAATCATTACTCCCGGTATTCCTGATAAAGCTGTTGTCTTTGCAATGACAAGAAGTTATTATTCACATCTTGTGCAGGCAGGTATTCATATCTATGAATATACACCAGGTTTTATTCATTCAAAACAATGTTTAGTCGATGATCAGGTCGGTGCTGTTGGTACAATTAATTTTGACTTTAGAAGTCTTTATCTACACTTTGAAAATGGCTGCTGGTTTACCCATAATCATGCAGTCAAAGAATTAAGAGAAGACTTTGATGAACTATTTGAAATCAGTCAGGATGTATCAGAGAAGTATATAAATACAAGTGTTGTATTAAGAGGGTGGAGATGTATCTTACGATTCTTTAGTCCTCTTATGTAAGGAGGTATTATGTTTCATTTTAAACCAGACAGAAAATATACGCAGATTGCAGTTTATGTAGTCGCAACTGTAATTGCGATTTATCTTGTCATTGCAGTAGGCAGTAACATGACAGATATCCTAAAATGGGCTAAAAAAGGATGGGGCTTTTTAACTCAGGTTTTCACACCTTTGCTCATTGGTTTTGTGATTGCTTATTTATTAAAGCCTTTAGTAGAAAAGGTGGAATCATCTCTTAGAAGTATTTCTTATTTCCAGGAAAAGAAGAAACTCAGCCATCAGTTATCTGTTGCGATTACTTCTTTAATTGTGTTATTTGTATTTGCGTTATTATCTGCATTTGTGATTAGAAGTATAGGTAAAGAATTAGCTGTAACACAATTCAAGGACATGAGTGATTTCTTACGTATTATTGCGAAGAATGTGAATGCATTCTATGAAGATCTGATTGTGCAGTTAAAGTCCATGAGTATCTCTACCGTACAATTACAGCAGTTCTTAAAAACATTTGCGAATGGTCTTACAACGAATATTCTAGGTGCTATTAGTAGGGTTTCTGACTTCTTTACAAACCTTCTATTCTCTATCATCTTTGCGATTTACTTTATGCTTGATGGAGAAAAATTATGGAACTATTGGAGTAAGAGTATTAAAGCCTTCACTAGTAGACAAGTAGATGTTGTCATTCACCAATTATTAGTAGATATCGAAGGTGTATTCTCTGGTTACGTACGTGGTCAGGTTATTGATGCATTTCTTATGTTTTTAATGGTAAGTATTGCGTTTGGTTTCTTACATATCAAGTTCTGGATTGTGATTGCGTTATTAGTTGGTATAGGGAACCTCGTTCCTTATGTCGGTCCATTTCTAGGATATGGCTCTATTGCAATTATAGGACTTGTGACTGGTGATTTACATATGGCTTTAAAAGCATTTATCGCATTATTGATTATTCAGGGGGTAGATGGTAACATCATCAACCCAAGATTGCTTAGTGCAAGTATTGACATTCACCCAGTACTCGTCATCGTATCTCTTATTATTGGTAGTATGATAGGTGGATTCTTAGGAATGCTCGTTTCTGTACCAGTCGGTGCATTATGTAAAATCTGGTTTGAAAGATTAGTAGATTATCGTACGCAATCTAAAAATGAATTAGTAGAGGAGAAAGAAAATGGAGTTTAGATTTGATCCATGGATGTTAGATGTAGATGTCAATGCAACACAGCATGACTATAGTAAAAATGATTATTCTAAAGAAAAACAATTAAATGAAGAACTAAAGAAAGCTATGTCTTTCCAGCAGTCTCGTATCTTTGAAACATTAGGTGTTGATCCTGATAAGATTCTTGTAGAAAAGATTCCTTTAGAAGGTTCACAGAATGTTTATAAATTCTCTTTTATTGTAAAGGGCAAACTTCTGACAATCACAAATATGCAGGCTGCAGTTTATAGTGATGAAAAGGTCTTTGGTCCTGAAATATTAGACCATGTAGAAGTTGTAGATATCCCAGAAGGTGGCGTAATGGTCTATGAAATGGGAAATTTAGCATTGGCTTTTAAACATCCAGGACATACAAATGAATGGAATTGTGGCTCTGTTTTAGGTGTCGGCTTTATACAAATTTAAAATTTATTATCAAAAAAAGATAGTATATATCAACGTTTTTGTAAGCGCTAGTAAAAAATGAGATAAAGGTATAGAAATTATTAGGATTTGTGATATAATAATCCTATATTCATAAGGAGGAATTTTTTAAATGGAAAAATTATCATTCGTAGTATCTGACCCAGTAGGTTTACATGCAAGACCTGCTACAATCTTAGTAAACCAGGCTAGCAAATTCTCTAGCAATATCAACTTAATCTATAACGGTAAGAGCGTTAACCTTAAATCAATCATGGGTGTTATGTCTTTAGGTGTTCCAACTAAGGCTACAGTAGAAATCGAAGCTGAAGGTGAAGACGAAAAGGACGTAATCGATTCTATCGCTAAGGTTATCAAAGAACAGAAAGTTGCTGAATAATATACTTTTGTTTTTGACAGTGGATTTTATCCACTGTTTTTTTTTTACACACTTTTTCCCATATTTACTCCATAATAACGCAAATATTATTTTTTATTATAATTATAAGGAGGCGTCATTATGTCTAAAGGGAAAGAGTGTTTACACTATTTATTACTATTTCTAATTGTATTGATCACAATGAATATGATTATGATGTGCTTATTTATTAAGCAGGGATCATTACAGGTAATTAATAAGTATAAGAAACAATTGAAATATGAAGTAACACTGACATCTAATAATGGAGGTGTTAGTCTTACTGATGCAAAAGAGTTAACACACCTTAAAGGTGTAAAAGCCTATAACTATGAACAATTAGTCAATGCATCCTCATCACTTCAATCTGTAGATACACATCTCTCTTTTCCTCGTATTCATTTAAAAAACTATCAGGGAGATTCATTTCTTCTTGCGGGTTATTCTTCTATGACGCTGATTCAGGACTTTAATTCAAAAGAATATCAATTAAAAGAAGGAAGACTACTCACAAATAAAGATGAGAATACATCCAATGCAGTTATATCCTACGCATTAGCTAAAAATAATAATCTTAGTATAGGAGACAGTATTCAGTTTAATACTGAAAAAGGAGATGTCTCATTATCTATTGTAGGTATCTATAAGAATAAGGTGGGTCTATTAAGTCGTCTAAAGCCCTATAATACAATCTTTATCTCTTTATCAAAAGCACAGTCATTAAGTCATACAGAACAGACGCTATCCTCTGTCACTTACTACTTAACTAAAGAAGATACATCAGAAGGTTTTATGAAGAGAGCACAAAAAATATCATTAGACTGGAATCAATTACAGCTTACTTCCAATGATGCACAATATAATGCATGTGTTTCTATCTTTGAAAATATATATGATAAAGTAAAGATGTTTCCATTTATACTATTAATCACAGGCTCATTTCTATTAATACTTGTATATATAAGATTATCAAAGAAACAGAATTTTTTAAAAACATTCATCGTATTTATTGTTGCGTTATCTATTACTTTCTTTACAAGTCCTTATCTTTCAAAATACACCATCAATACATCTCTTTCTCACCGTGATATGACAATATCTCAAAAAGAAATAAAAAAGATTAGGACAGTTTATACATCAAAAATCATGATAGAAACAATTGGTATTGCATCTATCATGTATTTAGAAACAGTGATTATAACATATAAGAAAAAGATCTCAGCCTAGGCTGAGATTATTTCTTTTGATTTTGAGAATAATCCATAAATACCACCAGTGTGCATAAATAGAATATTCTTTGCGTGATCAAATGTACCTTTTTCTAATTCATGGATCAGTCCATAATAGGCTTTACCTGTATAAACAGGATCAAGAATAATACCACTATGTCGAGACAAATCAGAGATAGCTTCTAATTCTTCTTTACGGCTTAAAGAGTAGCCTCTTCCTACATATCCATCGATCATATGAATATGACTTCTATCCACATCTTCAACATCAAGATGAGGCAATGTATCATCAATAATGCGATTGATTTCTTTAATAAAGAAATCAGCATCATCACATACATTAATACCTACAATATCTTTATGGGCTTGTCTTAAAACATTGCCTAGATATAAACCAGTATAAGTTCCACCAGAACCGACTGCATCAATAATAGTATCAAACACTATGCCTGTTTTTTTTTCATATTCTAGTATTTCATCAAAAGCATCGATATAACCTAAAGTACCGATTCCATTACTCGCTCCCATAGGAATAATATAAGGTTTTCCACCTTGATCTAATACTTCTTGATAGACTTCCTGCATCATTTCATCTTTATGCGCCTGAAAATCATCATGTTCCTTTACTCTAATATCAGCACCAAGCATATGATCTAAAAGGAAGTTGGCTGTTTCAATATTTTCACCCGGTTCTTTTCTAAGTATAAGAATACATTTTAATCCTAGTTTTGCAGCCACTGCAGCAGTAGATCGACAATGGTTGGACTGGAATCCACCATTTGTAATCAGTGTATCACATCCTAAAGATAATGCTTCTGCCACGCTGTATTCTAATTTTCTAATCTTATTGCCAGATGCGACACTATCTGTTAAGTCATCTCTTTTCACAAAAATATTTGGTTTATATTTGTTTGAGAGATAGTCTATTTTTTCTATAGGAGTAGGCAGCTGGGCCAAATGTAGTTTGTTCATATTATCACCTCTATATATAGTATAGTAGAATTAGATGATGAAATCACACTTTCTTATAAGAAAGTTTGGTATAATAATGAAGACAAGGAGATACAAATATGAAAACAATTGGTAAAGATGGTATTTTATTAAGACTCGCAAAGGATATGTATCCTGAGAGAGATGATTTATCTTCTATTGAAGTAAAAACATTATTTAATGATATTTGTCATAAATATATACAAAGAGAAGGCATCTATGATCTTCTTTCATGGCTAGAAGATAGTGACTTTTATAGTGCACCTGCAAGTACACGTTATCATGGAGATTATGAAGGTGGGTTATGTGATCATAGTCTTCATGTTTATTTCTGTTTTAGAAGTTATGTAAAGAAGCGTTGTGAACCAGGGTATCATTTATCTATGAGTGAAGAAAGTATAGCGTTATGTGCTTTATTTCATGATTTATGCAAGGTTGATATTTATAAGACAGAAATGCGTAATAAGAAGAATGCGCAAGGACAATGGGAACAGGTTCCTTTCTATACAATAGAAGATGCATTCCCTGTAGGACATGGTTCTAAGAGTGTTTATATTATGAATCGCTATTTAAATCTTACAGATATAGAAATAGCCGCTATTGCGTATCATATGGGCTTTAGTTATGGGGATGATGCGAGAACAGTAGGAAATGTATTTAGCCGTTTTCCTGAAGCATTTGCGTTATCTACAGCTGATATGGAAGCCACTTATTTTGTGGAAAATGAACATTGGCCACGATAAAGTGCTATAATATCATCCAAGGTGATATATATGAAAAAGAGTAAAATTAAAACAAATGCGTTAAGAATGCTTGATCGTGATAAGATTCCTTATGAGATCAAGACATATGAATATGATGAAGAACATTTGAGTGGTGAACATGTGGCATCACAAGTAGATATGGATGCAGGCGATATCTATAAGACACTTGTATTACATGAAGACCACGATTATTTAGTATGCTGTATTCCTGTATTAGAGGAAATAGACTTAAAGAAACTGGCTAAACTATCTGGGCATAAGAAGGTAGAAATGCTTCATATGAAGGATTTACTTGGCCTCACAGGTTATATGCGTGGGGGGTGTTCTCCTGTTGGCATGAAAAAGAAGTTTCCTACATATTTTGATGCCAGCATAGAAAAAGATCGTCCTATCGCCCTCTCAGCAGGTAAAAGAGGCTATCAGATGATTGTTTCATCAAAGGATATTACAACATATTGTGATGCAAAAATAGGGGATGTAGTGAGAAATCACTAATCCCCTTTTATATATCTGTAAGTGTTTACTTAGGAGTTCTTGACAAAAATCTGTCGATATTCATAAATATAACTATTAAATTTAGGTGAATATTTAAAACGTGAGTAAAAGTTATGAGAAAATAATGCAACTGTAGCGCTTTTTGTTTCTATAGGTTTTTGAAAATGGTATAATAAAAACAAGAGGTGACGCTTAAAAATGGATATTAATAAAAAATATGAGCAATGGTTAAATTATGGAGATATGGACGCTTCATTAAAGGCAGAACTTGCCGGAATGACAGAAGAACAGAAGGAAGATGCTTTCTATAAGAACCTTGAATTCGGTACAGCAGGTATGCGTGGTATCTTAGGTGCAGGTACAAACCGTATGAACATCTATACAGTTCGTAAAGCAAATATGGGATTTGCGAAATACGTAGCTAATTTACCAGAAGGTAAAGAACGTGGAGTCGCAATCAGCTATGATAACAGACATATGTCATATCGTTTTGCGATTGAATCTGCTAAGATTCTTGCAAAGTTTGGTATTAAGTCTTATATCATGGAATCTTTAAGACCTACTCCAGAATTATCTTTCGCAGTACGTTATTTAAAATGTGCAGGTGGTATCATGATTACTGCTTCTCATAACCCTAAGGAATATAACGGTTATAAAGTATATGATGATACTGGTTGTCAGTTAATCCCTGAATGGGGCGATATCGTTGTTGATTATGTAAATGAAATCGATGATGAATTAGAAATTGAACAGATTAGTGATGAAGAAGCTTATCCATTCATTACATGGGTAGGAGAAGAAGTGGATGAAGCTTACTACAAAGCTGTAATGGGTATTGAAATCAATCCTGGACTAGATAAGTCTGATTTCAAGATTGTTTATTCACCACAGCATGGTGCAGATAACATCCCTGTAAGAACATGCTTAAAGAGATTAGGTTATGATATTGTGCCAGTACTTGCACAGTGTGCACCTGATCCAGATTATACAAATACAAAGTCTCCAAACCCAGAAGTAGATGCTTCTTATGAATTAGCTATTAAGCTTGCGAAAGAAGTAGATGCTGATGTAGTCGCAATTACAGACCCTGATGGTGATAGACTTGGTGTTGTTGCAAAGCATAATGGTGAATATGTATTAATGAGTGGTAACCAGAGTGCTGCTGTATATCTTGAATATATCTTATCTCAGAGAAAAGAGAAGGGTACATTACCTGATAATGCAGTTATGTACAATACTATTGTTACAAGTGATCTTGGTGAATTAGTTGCTAGAAACTATGGTGTTGATGTTGAAAAGACATTAACTGGATTCAAGTTCATTGGTGATAAGATCAGAAAGTATGAAAAGACACATGAAAAACAGTTCATCTTCGGTTATGAAGAAAGCTATGGCTGTGTTGTAGAAGACTTCGTAAGAGATAAAGATGCTGTACAGGCTGTATTACTTGCTGCTGAATGTGGTAACTACTATAAGAAGCAGGGTAAGGATCTTATTGATGTATTGAATGAATTATATGCTAAGTATGGTACATTCAAGGAATCACAGATTGCGTTAGCTAAGGCTGGTGCTGCAGGTGCTGCACGTATCAAAGAAATGATGGATACTTTAAGAAAAGACAAGCCTACTGAAATTGGTGGCGTAAAGGTTGTATTAAGTGAAGATTATGCAACAAGTGAACGTTCTGATGGCACAACAATTGACTTACCAAAGTCAAATGTATTAAAGTATTATCTAGAAGATGGTTCTTGGATTGCTGCTAGACCTTCTGGTACAGAACCTAAGTGTAAATTCTATTTCTCAATTAAGGGTACAGATGCAAAGGATGCTGCTGATAAGACAGAAGTATTCCATAAAGCAATGATGGAATTAATTGGTGAATAACTCATATGGGGACTCTATCTTCGATAGAGCCCTTTATTATTTGGAGGTGGAACATGTATAAATTATTAGTTGTAGAAGATGAAGTGCTTATTAGAGATATTATTAAGGAATATTTTGCGGCAAGAGACTATGAAGTGATTGAAGCAGTAGATGGTTATGATGCTTTGAATAAAGTGAATCAAGATATTGATATGGTTTTACTTGATATCATGATGCCAGGAATGGATGGATATGAAACATGTAAGAAGATCCGTGAAAAATATGATATGCCTATTATTTTTATCAGCGCTTTGTCTGAAACTGATAATATGCTGGATGGTTATCATGTAGGAGCAGATGATTATATCACAAAGCCATTTAAACCTTCTGTTTTGTATGCGAAATGTCAGGCTATTTTAAATAGAAGCAAGAAGACAAAAAAAGAAGATAAAGAAATCATCTGGTTAGATGCAAGTAAACATTTAATGTATGTAGATGGTGAACCAGTCGCACTTCCTAATAAGGAATATTTATTAATGGAATTATTCTTAAATAATAAGAATCAGTTATTTACACGTTCTCAGATTTTAAATAAGGTCTGGGGCTATGATTATTATGGTGATGGACGTGCTGTAGATACTTATATTAAGAAGTTAAGAAAGAAGCTGGGTGTTCATTCACATCGTATTCAGACTATTATGAAGGCAGGTTATACATATACGGATGAAGAAGACTAAATGGTCTTTTGGACTTGTACAGCGTACCTTCTTCTTGATGTTGTTTGTATTTGTGATTATTCTTGGGCTTATGTCATTACAAGGCATTACAGAATACAAGGAACGTATTATTAGTTCTTCATATGATGCTTCATTGACTTCTGGCTTACAGAATATATATCAGACACAGTATTCTTTAGATAATCCAGATATGACCAAGTATTTAAAGAATTACTATCTTACAAATGAGGGGATGTCTGCGATAGTGGATAGTGATAATAATATCAAGTCATTTGTGAGTAGTGCTTCTTTGCATATTTCTCAATTGTGGATTCTTGACGATAGTACGAGTCAGGAAATCATGGTGGATATATCTGAAAATAATCTAGTAGAGAAAATCAATAAGTATATGATTGAACATCCTGATGAGAATTATGATGTAGTCATAGGTGGCGCTAAGTCTCAAAAGAAACAATATTATATTAATGATGGTGAGAAAGAGGTTGAATATTATACATCAATGGATACAACTGATATTCATCCTGCGTATCTTGCGATTAATGGTAAGGTTTTATTAAATGGCACACACAAATCATTAAAGAAATATAAAGTATCCTGGTATATGTCAGAAAGATGCTTTTATGAAAGAAACGGTTCAAGTGGCGGAAGAGAGTTCACTGATTATAAGAAACTTAAGAAGGCATTAGAGAAACAGATCAAGAAGATTGATAGTATTGAATATGCAAAAGGATCTGATTATGTGCATTCTAAGAGTATTAATGTGAATGGTGGGACAATGACTATTGTGCTTTCAGAACTGAATCAGGAAATATCTCCAGTGTCAAATGTGAGTGGTGTAAAAGGTTATTTTGTATCAGCTAGCTTTATACCTAAATTGACTAAAAGGGCTGCAGTGAACTATTTTGAACATTCCTGGTATATTTATATTATTGTACTCTGGCTGAATGTTGTGATTTCTATTGTGATCTCACATATGATCACAAAACCATTAAGACATGTATCAGAAGTTACAAATGAAATTGCGAAGAATGATTTCAGTGAGAAATTCTTGATTACACGTCATGATGAAATAGGGCAGTTGGAAAACAATATCAATATCATGAGTACGAACTTAGAGAATACAATCAATCAGCTGACTGAACAGCTTGAACATGTTCAAAGACTAGAACATACAAGAAAACAGTTTATTGCGAACTTTACTCATGAAATTAAAACACCTCTTGGTATTATTGCGGGGTATTCTGAATTATTAGAGGATGCCACAACGCAGGTTACAAGAGAGAAATATATTCATATCATTAATGAACAGATTGAACGTATTAATGGTATCGTACTTACAATGTTGGAATTATCTCGATTAGAATCAGGTAAGATAGAATTAAATAACTATCATGTTTCATTGTCAGAACTTGTAGAAGAAGTGATCGATGATTTTGAATATGAACTAGAAAAGAAGCAGCTTCATATTGTAAAAGAATATGAAGAAGTGGTTTTGGATTGTGATCCTATTCAGATAGAAAGGGTTATTAATAACCTGACATCGAATGCGATTAAGCATACAGATGAACAAGGTACAATTACATATCGTGTGACAAATCACCGTTTTGAAATAGAAAATGAAGGACAACATCTCTCTCAGGAAGAGATGGAATCTATCTGGGAAGCCTATATTTCTAAGGATCAAGGCGGAACAGGACTCGGTCTTCCTATCGTAAAAGCGATATTAGAGAGACATAGTTATCATTTTGGGGTAGAAAATACAGAAAAAGGTGTTCTATTCTACTTTGAATATTGATATAATAAGGCAAGTAGGGAATGGGTGATCTTATGAAACTAAAAAGAGTACAGTTTTTTATGTCTAAACAAAGCTATCTGGCTAGTCTCCTTGCGATTGCAGCATTAGTCTGTTATTTCATAGGTTACGCCTCAATTGCGATTATTCTGACTATCGCGATTATTATTTGTTTAGTTATTTATTTTATTCTTGGTCTCGTTTATTGGAGATGCCCTTATTGTCATAACTACCTTCCCACAAAAGATGCAGGTAGTTTAACAGTGTGTCCCCATTGCCAAAAAGAATTATTTAGAGATGAAGAAAATAATACTGTAGAAAAATAAAAGGCTGATATCGCTTATGTGATATCAGTCTTTTTTCTATAAGTAAATTGCTTTATTGATGTGAAGATAGTAGACAATAGGCTGTACATCTGTATGGAATACTTCTTTAAGTACTTTTGAGTAATAAGACAACTGTGTGCGGTGGAGCTCTTTAAGCACTTCTTCGCTGTTGTCTTTTGATACTCTATCTGTCTTATAGTCTAGTACATAAACTTTATTGTCTTTAATAAAAACTAAGTCAAATATACCATTGATGATGAGTCCATTCTCATCTTTGTATCTAAATTGTTTTTCCTGGTAAATTTGATCTGCATCTTTAATCAATTGATAGGTATCACTATTGATAAAATCATTGATATGAGGAAGATAGTTCTTTAGTACACTCAATCCTTCTTCATCAAACATCTGATTAGTATAAAGTGATTGAATCAATTCTTCAGGATCATCTTCTTTAAAATTGAAATAACTTAATAAGTTATGGACCAATGTTCCTCTATCTGTGGCTAGATAGCGTGTTCCTTCGTTACTAAAATCAAAATGTGTATCATCACTCTTCATTTCTTCCATACTTGTTACCGCAATACTGCGTGGTTCAACTGGATAAGGATATTCAAAATCATAATACTTTTTATAAGCACGGTATTGGTTTTCTATTTTTATTTTCGCATAAGGTGGAATACGTTGTACTGTTTCACTGCTATCTAGTATTGTGCAATGGAAACGTGCTAACTGAGTATCTTTATTCTCGAGTTCTTTAAAAGAAGAACGATCTAATGAAAGATAAGGTCTGATTTCAGGAATTAGTATCTTTATATCCTCCTGGAAATCCTTATGTCTTAATAAGGCCATAAGAACCCAGCTTAAATAATTGTTTGTAGAACGCATGGCGAGATTATATACAACACCCTGACCCTTCTTTAGAGTAGGGTCTGTATCATTGGCCTGTACCTGACGGGCAATAGAAATGATTTCTTCTTCATCCTTGATTGTACCGGTTAAGATGAGTTTCTTTTCTGCACGTGTTAAAGCAACATAAAGAATACGCATTTCTTCATTCACTGTTTCTTGACGAATGAACATCTTCAACATCTTTGAATAAGGATGCTCATACTTACATACAATATTTCCAAATGGAGATTCTTCTAGCTTACATACACTTCCTGCCACTCCATCATGCTGAGAAATAATAATTTCCGCATTTTCATCAGAGGAATTAAACTTCTTCTGCATGGCACTCACAAATACAACAGGGAACTGTAACCCTTTAGACTTATGAATAGTCATGAACTCTACAGCATCATTTTCATCACTCGCAATAAATCCAGGGGCCTGGCTAGAAGAAGAATCTAATAATTCTAGGTAATCCTTTAAATAAGGATATTCTTCATTTGTACGGAATGTTTCTAATAGAATATCTAAGTTTGCGCTACGTTGTTCGCCATTCATTAACTGGGATACAAAAGCCTGGTATCCTGTTTCTTTTAAACATTTCTTTAGTGTTTCATAGGGTGATGATGTCATGGCCGTGTTTCTTAAATCATCGAAAACCTCTAAGAAGTGAAGTACTTTACTGTTGGTATGATGTGTGAGGTTGATGTAAAGAGGATCATCTGCGTCTCTTATATCTAATAACTCATTCTCAGTAAAATGAGAGAATAAGAAGTTATTATGTAATACAGATAACATCGCAATATCATCATATGGATTAACCAAAGCCTTTAATAATGTCATCATACTAATGACTTCATTGGACTCAAACAAACCACTTGATAAAGTAATATTTGCAGGAATATGATAACGTTCAAACACCTTCTTATAAGTAATAAATTCAGTTGTAGCACGCATGAGTACCGCAAAATCATGATATTTATAATCCTTCAGTTTTTTCATGCTGATGATTTTCTGAGCAACCATATGTGCTTCTACTTCAGATTTTGTATATTCTTCCTGATTCTTATAAAGAGAAATAAGTATGTCTGTATCAAAATCATGATTCTTCTCTAGTTCAGGAAGTGTTGTACCTTTCGCATCAAAATCATATCTTAAAATTGCATTATCACCATGGATATACTCTAATCCACCTACAGAACTATCCATAATACAATCAAAAATATAATTGACACTATCCAATACAACTTTTTCAGAACGATAGTTATACTTTAAATCAATACGAATATTTGTATCATATTCTGTCATCTCTTCTAGTTTAGTAAATGTATCAAACTTATATTGGAAGATAGAAGGATCAGCTTGTCTAAATCGATAAATAGACTGTTTCATATCACCGACCATAAACATTGGAATATGTTCATCATAGTTCGCAATCTTTAAGACAAGGTTCTCCTGCATCTCATTGGTATCTTGATACTCATCCACCATGATTTCCTTTAGTGTATGATTCAATCTTTCTACAACAGGAAGATCAGGTTGCAACAATCTTGTCGCATATTCTTCTAGATCATGGAAGTCTAATTCATTTCTAGCTTTCTTTGCGTCACTATAATTTTTATTGAACTGATCCAATAGTCCATCTTTACCAAGTAAGAATTCAATATCTTTAAAAGAATAATCAAGATATTTTTTGAACTCCTCTGTTGAAGTAAAAGATAAAAACTTCTTTAATTTTGAAAGAGGATCAGTGACATTCCCTTTTAACTTTGTATATTGTTTCTTAACAGAATCATCGACACCTAATTCACTCCATTTAATATTTGCCATTTCTAACTTTTGAGACAGTAAACTATTTAATGTATCAAAGGTAAGAGGTCTATTTAAGGCATCGTAGAGATCAGAATAATAATCATATAATGCAGTGGCAGGTGCAGGTTTTTTCGCATTTTCAACAGTTTCAAAGAAATAAGTAATATCATGCTTTTCACAGAAACGATATAAAATATTATAGGCACTTAAACTTTTAAGACAGCAGTCTCTATATAATTGAGTCATACCGTCTAGAATAGGCATATTTCTAGAAAGATTAAAATCATAATATCTTTCATGAACTTGATCAAGGAAACGATGGAAATCTACAAAAGAATTGGTGATATTCTGGAAGTCTATTAAAGTCTTTTTTAAATCATCAAAGTTATTTTTTGTGTTATGACGATAAGCATAATCCTTGAAATCTGGATCTTCTACCCATTTCTCTAAACATTGATCGAGAACCTGGTCTTTAATTAAATCAGGTGAAGGGTTCACCTTAAATCCTGGCATCACACCAATCAAATAGCCATACTTCTCTAAGAGAGTCTTACAGAAACTATCAAATGTAGTGATGTAGGCATGAGGCAGTAATTGAATCTGTTCTTGAATATGTCTCAATGTTTCTTCATCGTGATCAGCGAGGGCTTCTTCATGTAAAGACACATTCAATCTTTGTTTCATTTCATTTCCGGCCGCTTTAGTAAAGGTTAATACAAGGAATTGATCCATTGAATAATGATCATTCACAATTAAACTGATTAAGCGGGCTACAAGAATTCTTGTCTTTCCTGAACCAGCAGGAGCACTGACAAGAATAGTCTTTCCTCTTAAATCAATTGCAGCCTGTTGTTCTTTATTGTATTTAGGCATTCTCATCATCTCCTTTTAGTTTCTTATACATATCTTTCGCAATCATTCTATTTTCATTTTCAAATACATCAAATAAGCATACTGGCTTATAAGGACAATAAGTACATGGATAAACCTTGAAATCATTATTTGGCTGGGCACCGTCTGTTAAGGTAGGGTGGATAGGAATTAATCCAGCATGAATCTTTTTATAGAGTTCAGAAATATGATTTTCTACATACTCCATAATTTGATCTAGTTCATCAGGAGAAATAACTTTTGCGCTATTCGCATATTCTCCAGACTTCTTTACCTTAACAGGTGCAACTAATTCAGGTGTAGATCCGAGTCCCTTTACAGAATTAGTAGATCCATCATCCACCATATAGCCTTCCATACGGTATTCTTTTAATACATCCTCATCACTAAGTGCATAACTTGAATCACGTGTGAGTATTCGTTTCTTCATATTAAAGTACAACATGCCTGCACGATCCTTATTCTCCTGTTTACATAACATATCTAGATAAACAAGCATTTGAATATTAAATCCCTGCATCGCAAGATTTAAATCAATTTCTTTGCTACTTGATTTATAATCCACTATACGTGCATAATTTCCAAATTCATCTACTCTATCAATAATGCCTGAAAAAGGAACATCACCAATCTGTCCAGAAATCTCTTTTTCTTTAGATACAGGTACATACCCACCTAGTTGTAACTGTTTCTGAATAATCTTGATTGTCATCTTCATATCTTTAATGAGATTATCAATAAAATATTGGTTCATTGGATGATCATCATATTTCTCTTTCAGATTCTCTTCTATATAATGTTTTGCTTCTTGATCTACAAGAGACTCATCATCCAGACATTTCTCCATTAAATAATGACATAAAGAACCAAGTTCACTTGATTGTAAAGTATCTTCTCTCTTTTCTGTAATCTTTAATCCATATTTAATATAATAAGAGAAAGGACATTTATTATATGTCTCTAAACGAGATACGCTGACCCCTCTTCCGAGCTTATTTGTATCTTTAATAAACTCAGGCTGGTTACTTGTCATTTTATAATGATCAATCAATCGATTGATAGGATCTTCATCTATACGTGATTGATTTAAATATAGGTTATTCTTGATGAGATTCAATGAAGGATTGATATATTCTAATTCAAAGAGATCACTCAAACGTGACATAAGAATAGAAGGAATCAATTCGTTGGCAGCCATATTCTTCTTACTATAAGAGAATGTATAAGATAAATAAGGATTTAAAAGAACCTGTATAATACGCTTATAATGTGCCTGTAACTGTTCATCTAATAATAGAGGATGAGGATTAAATTGTTTATAGTCTTCCTCCATTAAGAATCCTTTATCACTGATTTCTAAAGGTAGGAATGTTTCATTGATTCCTGTTAAATAAATATGTTTAGGTGAAGCAGTCAATCCCTTTTCAAGTGAAGTCACAATAACACCTGTCTTATTTGTAACTCTATTACCTGGAATAATGCATTGAAGGAATAAATCAAACTCTTTAGGACTAATTTCATCATCACATTGATAAGCATCAAGAGTTTTAATCATAGAGGCACTGATATCCTGTTTTTGAAGGAACTGAATAATTTCCTTAAAAGTATGTCCAATACACTCTGATAATGATCGAGACATTTTACGATAATCACTATTATAATGACATGCTGCATTTTGTGATAATGTGGCAGGAATATTGAGTTCATCAAAACATACTGTGAGATAATCTGAATAGCTTGCTTGATTGGTAATGATCATAAAGTCTTCATACTGCAGCTGCTCATTCACAATACGTGATTTAATATCACAGGCAATCTTCATACATTCCTGCATAGGGTGCCCCCCACTCATTACACGTCCTCTCGCTACTTTATGTACATCACTATTATCAAATAAGTGATGAATAATAGACTCTTCATATTCATTTAATACTTCATCTGCATCTGTCATCTCTAATAATGTGACTGGAACATAATTGTCTATCTTATTAAATAATTTTTTGGATGCAATGTGAGGATAATCATCACTCATAATATAAAGAGGTGTCTTTAACGAATCGTCTATTAAATCCTCTACCATCTCTTCAATTGTCCAATATCCTCCAGTAATAAGAGAATTAATTGTATATAAATCTTCACACTTCTTATTTAATAAAGTATCTTCGAAAAACTGATCAAGAGTTATGTTATTTCTATGAATCTTTTTAAGTGTAGAAATCAATTCAAGAATCATTTCATAAGAATTAGAACTAAATTGTATTGTATTAAATGTATGACAAGAAAGAATATGACGCATCATAAAAACAAGATCTGCCTGTGAATAAATATGACGGGCAAACTGTTTATGTGAAATCAAAATCTTATCTATATATTGTTTAAGTGTTAGAACTTCTATATCAAATAAACAGGAATACTTATTCAAGAATAGATCTTCTACATATTCTGTATTCTCTGTAATGATATAAGCAGGTCCCTGCAGTTTGTCTGCCAATTCATTGAGTTTTTTATTGAGGTGCATCCCTTTAATAATCTGCATAATGATTCTCCTTCATTTGTACTTTGGTACTATTATATCATTGCATCTAAAATCATGCATTAAGTTCAGTCTCTATAACACCTATATAATGGAGTTAAGAAAAAAAGAAACTGTAACGCTCTAGGTAGTAGATACTATCTGTTCGTTACAGCCTCTAAGATGATTTTCAATTATAATATTTAGATTATTTAATTAAAACAAATTCAGTTTCAACAGAAGGAGTAATTCCATTTATCCATTGATTTAAGAAAAAATCATTTTTCTTTGGGAATTCATTCACTAAATCATGACCTCTTTTGATTTCTATTTCTTCCGAAAAAGCAGTATTATCTTTTTCGAAGTAAATATCCTTAGTTTCGAGATGGAATATGATTGCTCGTGTGATCCACAGTTCATAGATATCATCAGAAATTTTAACTTTTTGATGCTCATTCACTAAAGTAATTTTATTGACTTTTTCATCAACTGGAGTATCAATTTGGTCAGTATCTTCAAAAAAAGAGCGAATGTCATTTTCATTTACCTCTTTAATTGACCATAAAGCAATATCATCAATTGAATCAAAATATTGTATCGATTCTTGTTCATTACGAAGTTCAAATGTTTTATCATTGATATAAATTCCTACGACTCCTGTTACACTGTTTGTATAATCAAATGAATCACATCGATACTTTTTGAAACTTTTACCAATAAATGGCTTGAAATGTGATTCACTTAATCTAAAATCTTGTATCTTAGTCATTTTTATCTTTTTCCTCCTTTACAAAATGTATTTTTTGTTGTTTGACTCCGCCTGACTCTTTGCTATTTTTAATATTGATATCTACAGCTGGAGTTCCATCAGATGAGGATACTTTTCTATAAGAAACAATTGTTCCATCTGCTAATTTTGCAATAGTACCCTTTCCATTAGACATTTTTTCTCAGTTGCTCCATGAGTTAATTAGTGAATAACCTTTTTGTGGAATATAGAAAAGAGCTGTAACGCTCAAGGTAGTATTAAATACTATCTATTCGTTACAGCTTTATCTATTAACGTAATTCATCAAGCCACATAGATACATCTGCATCACTAGGCATACGTAAATCTCCACGAGGAGATAAAGCCACTGAACCAACTTTAGGTCCATCTGGGATACAGCTACGCTTGAACTGCTGAGTAAAGAAACGTCTATAGAATAGAGTGAGCCATTTCTTAATTGTTGCTTCATCGTATTTATCACCATATGTATGAATCGCAATACGTAATAGTTTCTGTGGTTCATAATGGAATCTTGCATGATGATAAAGGAAGAAGTCATGTAATTCATAAGGTCCTACAATATCTTCTGTCTTCTGAGTAATTTCACCATCTTTTGCAGGAAGTAATTCAGGTGAGACTGGTGTATGAAGAATATCCTGTAATGTAGCTTCTAATACTTCACCTTTATATAAAGTGGATACATAATCAACAAGATATCTTACTAGTGTCTTAGGAACAGAGACATTGACACCATACATACTCATATGGTCACCATTATAAGTAGACCATCCAAGTGCAACTTCTGATAAGTCTCCTGTACCTACGACAATACCACCTGCCTGATTCGCAATATCCATAAGAACCTGTGTTCTTTCACGTGCCTGGCAGTTTTCATAAGTGACATCATGAACTTCAGGGTTATGATTAATATCCTTAAAATGCTGGTTAACGGCATCTTTGATATTGACTGTCATAGAAGTGACTTCTAGTTCCTTCATAAGTGTTAAGGCGTTATTTAAAGTACGATCTGTTGTACCAAAACAAGGCATAGTGACCGCAATAATATCTGATACAGGACGTCCTAACATCTTATATGCCTTATGCATAACAAGTAAGGCAAGAGTAGAATCAAGTCCTCCAGACATACCAACAACGACTTTCTTAATATGAGCGGCTTCTAATCTCTGCATTAAGCCATGAGTCTGGATATTAAATACTTCTTCACAACGGGCTGCACGTTTTTCTTTATCACTAGGGACAAATGGATGAGGATCATAATAACGATCTAAATCCAGTTCTTCATCATCTAACATAAATGGTACGGCATCAAAATAATCTTCACTCTCATAAGTGGTCATTTCAATACGTTCTGTATGAATCTTTTCTAAATCCATGTCGGCGTAGATTAAACCTGTTGAGTACTGAGTAGATTCTTTAAGTAATGTACCATTTTCATAAATAAGGTGATGATTAGAAAATACAACATCAGTTGTTGATTCACCCACACCCGTATTACTATAAACATAGCCACATACAAGTCTTGCACTTGTTGCACTGATCAAACTGCGTCTATAATCACTCTTACCTGTTAAGTTATTAGAAGCAGAAGGGTTCACAATAAGTGTGGCCCCATTTAAACATGCATCAGTACTTGGTGTATGAGGAGCCCATACATCTTCACATATTTCTACCCCAATCTTTAACCAAGGATGATTTACATCTTCAAAAAGCTGTTCAGTTGTGACGTGAATTTCCTGATCACATAAAGTAATATATTCATCGAGATCACGACCGCTCTTGAAATGTCTGCCTTCATAGAATTCATGATAATTTGGAATATATGTCTTAGGTACAGCACCTAGAATATCTCCTCTATGTAGTACAAGAGCACAATTATAAAGATCATTACGGATGACAAGTGGCATACCAATTACAATCACTGTATCAAGATCTTTTGTTTCATCTAAAATATATTGAAGTTGTGTTTCTGATTCATTCAATACTCTCTTCTGAAAGAAAAGATCTTCAATTGTATAACCAGTTAAACATAATTCATTTAATACAAGAACCTGTGTATGATTTGCGTTGGCTTCTTTTGATAAACGGATAATCTCCTGCGCATTCTTTTTCACATTTGCGATAGAGACTTTAAAAGAACCAGCTGCAACTCTAATAAAACCATCTTTCATAAGCATTCCTCCAATTTCCTTCTCATTATATCAAAAAAAGTTCACGTGAGTGAACTTTATAATAAATGTATATCATTTTCTTCGCAGATACGCATTGTATCTTCATCCCATAATGAAGCCTGTACTTCACCAATATGGGCTTTCTTTAAGAAGAACATACATAAACGTGACTGACCAATACCGCCACCAATACTTAATGGATAAACATTATTTAAAACATTCTGGTGATAAGGAAGTTCAGTACGTTCCTCTGCATGAGCTTTCTTTAGCTGTTCCTCTAAGGCTTTCGCATCAACACGTACCCCCATAGAAGATAATTCAAATGCATCATCAAGAATAGGATGATAAACAAGAATATCACCATTGAGAGTCCAGTCATCATAGTCCGGTGCACGTCCATCATGCTTGATGCCAGACTTAAGGGTATCCCCGATTTTCATTAAGCAGACTGCTTTCTTTGCTTTAGTGATGGCTCTTTCTCTTTCTTTTGGTGTTAAATCAGGATAAACATCTTCTAATTCCTGTGTTGTAATAAAGAAGATCTTTTCTGGTAATAATCCCTTATCTAACTGTGGATAATGACGAATCATTAAGAAGTCTAAATCTAATAAAGCTCTATAAATCTTCTTAACAGTCTGTTTGAAGAAATCAACAGTACGATCTTCAGGTTTGATCACTAATTCCCAGTCCCATTGGTCTACATACATAGAATGAAGGTTATCGATTGTTTCATCTCTTCTAATTGCGTTCATATCTGTATATAGTCCAGTATGTGCTTCAAAGCCATATCTATAAAGCGCATCACGTTTCCATTTTGCAAGTGAATGAATGATTTCAATTTCATCATCATTATTCAATTCATAGCTGTTGAAGGCCACTGGTCTTTCAGTTCCGTTTAAATCATCATTTAATCCTGTGTTTTTTAATAAGAATAATGGGGCAGATACTCGAGTGAGTCTTAATTCTTCTGATAAACGTCTTTCAAAATAGTCTTTAATCATTTTAATCGCAACTTCAGTCTCAATCAGATTGAGTTGTGAGTGATAATTCTCTGGTATAAATACTTTGCTCATAACTTTACTCCTTTATACATGATTATATAAGAAAAAAATAAAAAAGAAAGAAAGAAAACAGTATTTCTTTGAATATTTAAAAATATGTAATAATTTAGGGAAATTGAAAAAATAACGAACTTGATTGACTTATTTCCGATTATTTAATACAATGTTGAAAACACAAGATAAGGAGATGCACAATGGAAAAATTGTTTAAGAGCACAAGAGGCAATCAGACACCTATTGATTTTTATACATCTATTCTTCAGGGAATCGCAAGTGATGGGGGATTACTTGTACCTGACTTCGATTTTGAGAAGAAAAACTTAGAAGAACTTCTATCATTAAACTATGTTGATCTTGCAACAGAGATTATTAGTACATTTGCACCAAGCGATGCAAAGGAAGCGTTACATACAGCTTGCAACCAGGCTTATGGTGAAGGTTTATTCTGTGATGAAGTGGTTCCTGTAAAGAAAGCAGGAAATGTATATGTTGCAGAACTCTATCAGGGTCCTACAGCTGCATTCAAGGATATGGCATTATCTATGCTTCCTAGAATGATGACTCTTTCTTTAAAGAAGAAAGGTGAAGAACGTGAAGTGATGATTCTTGCAGCAACAAGTGGTGATACTGGTAAAGCTGCATTAGAAGGCTTTAAGGATGTTGAAGGGACTTGTATTAAGGTTTTCTATCCAATTGATGGTGTATCTGCTATTCAGCAGCAGCAGATGGTCACAACAACAGGTAAGAATGTTGAAATCATTGGTATTAGAGGAAACTTTGATGATGCACAGTCTGCAGTTAAGAAGGCTTTTGGTTCAAAAGAATTAAAAGAACTTTGTGATGAACATCATATTTTCTTATCTTCTGCTAATTCAATTAATATTGGACGTTTAATTCCACAGATTGTTTATTATTTCTATTCTTATTTAACACTTGTAAAGAGAAATGAAATTAAGTTAGGAGAAGCAGTGAACTTTACAGTGCCTTCAGGTAACTTTGGTAACTGCTTAGCTGGATGGATTGCAAAAAATATGGGCTTACCAGTGAACCAGTTCATTGTTGCTTCTAATAAGAATAATATCTTAACCGATTTCTTTACAACTGGTACTTATGATGCAAGACGTGAATTTTATAAAACGAATGCACCTGCAATGGATATCTTAGTTTCTAGTAACTTAGAAAGATTAGTATGGTTCATGGTGAATGGTGATAGTGAAAAAGTAAATAAGTATATGGAAGAACTTAAAGAAACAGGTGTTTATAAAGTAGATGATGAAACACTTGCAAGAGTTCAGAAAGAATTCAAGGCAGGATGTCTTGGAGAAGAAGATGTACTTAAAGTTGTTCATGACTGCTGGAATGAAAATAAGTATTTATTAGATACACATACAGCGGTTGGTTATGGTGTTTATGAAGAATATGTCAAGAATACTGGGGATACAACTAAGACAATCTTACTTTCAACTGCGTCACCTTATAAGTTCCCAGAATCTGTATATCAGGCATTAACTGGTGAAGAAGTAGATGTTTATACGGCTATTGAAAAATTACATGAATTAACTGGTATGGAAATTTCTTATCCATTAAAGGGTATTAAGAATCGTGAAATCCTTCATAAGGGTGTTATTGATAGAGATGCCATTTTAGATACTATTGCAGATAAAATCAAGGAGTACTAATTATGTTTGTAAAGGTAAGAGTTCCTGCAACAAGCGCAAACTTAGGACCTGGATTTGATGTTGCGGGTCTAGCAGTCACTTTATATAATACATTCACTTTTGAATTATTAGATGAAGGATTAGAAATCTTAGGATGTCCTGAACAGTTTGCGAATAAAGATAACTTAACTTATCGTGCCTTTGAAGAAGGTGCACGTTATGTAGGATTAGATTATAAAGGACTACGTATTACCAATGAAGGAGATGTTCCTTATACAAGAGGATTAGGTTCTTCTTCTACATGTATTGTTGCTGGTATTGTCGGTGCTTTCGCATTCAAGAATCGTTATGAAGAACGTCAGAACATCCTTGAACTTGCGACTAAGATTGAAGGACATCCAGATAACGTTGCCCCAGCCATCTTTGGTGGTTTAACTGTTTCTGTTATGGAAGAACATAAAGTGACTACACTTTCAATCCCTGTTAAACAGGACTATCGTTATGTAGCGCTCATTCCACCTTTCACATTATCTACAGAAAAAGCACGTTCTGTATTACCACAGACATTAGACCGTGCAGATGCGATTAAGAATGTTTCTCATCTTGCATTGATGGTTGCATCACTTATTAATGGATATGATGAAGGTTTAAAACTAGGCTTTAAGGATCGTTTCCATCAGCCATATCGTGGACACTTAATTGACAACTTCTTCCCTATTATGGATGTATTAGAGAAGGATGAAAAAGTATTAGGTGCTTATCTATCAGGTGCAGGGCCTACTATCATGGCTTTAATTCGTGCGGATGATACAATGGGTGTTGTTCGTATTAAAGAAGAATTAGGATCTTTAATTGACGGATGGCAAGTAGAAAAGTTAGAATTAGATGAACGTGGATTTACATGTGACTTTTTATAATACCTGGCAGTTGTCAGGTATTTTATTTTCAGGAGGATCAAATGAAGAACTATCATACACACACAACAAGATGTATGCACGCAATTGGAAGTGAAGAAGAGTATATCCTAGCAGCCATTTCAGCTGGATATACAGAACTCGGCTTTTCAGATCATACACCATGGCATTATGATTCAGGCTATCATGCAACAATGCGTATGGATGAATCACAACTTGAAGACTATGTCCATACATTATCAGTACTTAGAGATAAATATAAAGACAAGATTTCTATTAAGATTGGTTTAGAATGTGAATATTTTGAAGATAAGATGGACTGGCTTAAGGAGCAGGTAGAACGTTATGGACTCGATTATCTTATTTTAGGTAATCATTTTGATGGCAGTGATGAAACAGGTATTTACTATGGGTATCCTGTAAGTTTAGAAGAATTAAAAAGATATGTATCACAGGTGCTCAAGGCAATGGATACAGGTTTATTCTCATATGTAGCACATCCTGATGTTGTCTTTTATGATGAAAGTAAGCAGGAACATATTGATGAATTAGAAAAAATCTGTATTCATGCAGCTGAAATAAATATGCCTTTAGAATTCAATTTATTAGGATATAAGGCAATGCGTCATTATCCAAGTCAGCCATTTATTGATTTATGTAAAAAGCATCATAATCGTATTATTATAGGAACAGATGCGCATGATGCAGGTGCATTAAAAGACACTCAAACATACAATCGTGCTTATACTTATTTAAAAGAGAATGGATTAGAGATTACCGAAGATATAAAGATGTTGAAATAGGAGGCTTGAAAAAGCCTTTTTGTTTTGGTGATATGAGTGCATAATATAAATAAGAGAAGGAGAAAATGCATATGGTTAATTATGAAGAAGCAAAGAAAATCGCTTTAGAATCACTTGGTGAAATGGCAATACATATCAATGAAGCATTTGAAACAGAGGATGCTTATATTTTTAACGATTCTAAACATATCTATGATGGATGGATTCCTATTGTGATTAGAAAAAGTGATGGTCATCGTGTTCATTATGGTGAATATATGCTTGGTGATGATCAGACATGGACTTATAGGAAGAAAATAAAATTCTAATCCTTTTGACAACTATGAGTGTGCTTATAGTGAAAAACATCGATATATCCAATATTTTTTAATACACTAAAGACAATGGAAATGTAGTAATATATATCATGGTCGTATTATTTTATAGTTTGTATAATTGCTTTAGATGGGAAAAAACAATGATATTATTTCTTTTATAGCGAAAAACCTTTAAAATAGAAGTGCCTAGTATAAATCAAAGGCTTGATAATGGATATATTATTTGATGTATAATAAAGGTGGTGATAAAAATGGAACATATTACAGATATAGATAAAACAGCACATCTTGAAGAATGTGTAGAAGCGGTGAGAGAAATCATTAATCCAGATGATTATGGATTAACTGAAGAAGCGCTTTATGCCTTAACAAAAGAAATCATGGATACTTCTCTTACAATGGGAGGAGACTTTCATTTAGATAATATTCGTTTCTTTGCAGAACGTTTTATTAAGAGTGGATCAATCGCTCGTTTTAAGATGGCTCATGAAAATGATTTTTAAGGAGGAATTGTATGGGTAAAATAGAAGATGTTATCCAACAGTACCTGGATGAACATAAAAGTCATTATCTAGGTAAATATCGTTATAGATGTAGTTATCGCATTGGTGATACTGCTATGAAGTTTCATTATTATATGCTTGATGAGAGCTTCAGAAATATCGATATTTATGTTGAGCTTTCATATGGTGAGAAAGTTGATGCGGAATTTTCAGAAAATTTAAATGACCAGGAAAAGCAGTTTATTATTAAAGATGCGCTGGTACATATTTTTTATAAAGAAAAGTTTAAACATATTCTTCATTATTCTTTGATTCCAAAAATTGTGAAGGAACATCATTTGATTGATACAAACATGGCACCAATCGATTATATCGAGATATTGGAGTATATGAAGTATCATCAGGGTATTAATCAGAAGACAATTGATTCTTTTTATGAAATCTATCTTCCAGTGATGCATGATTTAATCAAGACACAAAAATATGATGTTTATATTTGTTCGTTGATCTTATTATTGCGTAACATACTTTATGAATATGATTGGGATGGACCAAATTCCAAGTATCGTGATACTGAATATCAATATCATTTATATTATGTGAGAGAATTGATCCAGGAAATCGTAGATCACTTAGATGTATTCTATAAGCATGCAGCAAGCTATTTGTTCCATCTTATGCATCTACTATGTCAGCATACCTTATTCGCATTTTGTATTATGAGCAATCTTGGTTCATTATTTAATTATAATGAGGTTGTTTTAAAGGCTTTATCAGACAATTTGAAAAAGCACTTTATCTTATATGATAAGGAAGCGAATAATTTAAATCAGTGTAATCTTGTTTATTCTTATTTATTTTATTCTTATTTAAATAAGAAAGAACCTTTTAGAGAAGTAATTAAACAGGTATTTAGAACAATTGTGGATTCTATTCTTGTTTATGCAAATCATGATTTAGATCTTGCATTAGGTAATACGTTATTAAAAAATGAAGGTTATGATGTATTGTTGGATTTATTCAGCAATGATTACAATACATTTATATTCACTTGCTTCCCAATTAGTTCATTCCCGACAGAAATGCGTACATCAGTTCGTAATGAACTTGTTGCCGCTATTCGATTCTTTGCAGGTAGAATGAATAATGATAAGTATAAACTCAGCTCATTTGAACAGGTATTGAATATCAATAGATTGTTATTAGATAATTTTGGAGATTGGTATAAATGAAAAAGAGAAACATAGTTACAGCGGTCTTCGGGACAGCTGTCCTTGCAGGTGCAGGGTTATATCAAAAAACAAGTCAGTTTGTGGATGAACGTTTATATCGTACACATATTAATCGTACTTCATTTGAGGTTTTAAAACCTCAGGTTGTACGTATTAAGAATATGAATGATGCGATTTTAACTGGTTATCTTCTTGAAGTGGATCATGCAGACAATACATTGATCATGGTTCATGGATTTACTAAGGATGCTTCTTCTTTAGAGAATGAAGCACTCTATTTTCAGTCAATCTGTCCACATACCAACATTTTGATGGTTGACTGTTATGGCAATGGTTCATCGGATGGTGTCACAAGAGGTGTTGGTTTTCAGGATGTTATGGATATCAACTACTGGAATCGTTATATTATTCAAAAATATGGTAAAGAACATCATGTCTTCTTCTATGGTAAAGAAACAGGTGCAACTGCACTACTTTGTGCAGGTAGTGCTGGCTTATTAAAGAATGCAACAAGCATGATTGTAGAAAGTACATTTAAGAATGTACGTGACTACTTTGCATATTTAATGAAGAATGATGGATATCCAGAATCAATCACACGACCTCTTCTTTCGATTGTGTTAAGAAAAGAATTAAATGTCACTCTAGATGATCTAGATGTCATGAGATATATTAGGAAAAATACTATTCCTACATTATTTATTCAGAACAAGAACAACAATAAAGCAGATTTTAATGATGTATTTGATTTATACAATGCAGCAGTATGTGAAAAAGAACTGATGCCATTAAAAGATAAGCCATTTTATGCTCTTGATGAAAAGCATCCTTATAAGGATCTTCTTACAGAGTTTTTAAATAGAAATGGATGATAGGAGGACGCTATGTATTTTAAAGAATCAAAAGGTTTCCCAAAGGATTTCTTATGGGGAAGTGCTTCAGCTGCTTATCAGGTAGAAGGTGCCTGGGCTGAAGATGGTAAAAAACCTTCTGTATGGGATAAGTTTGTAAGAATCCCTGGCAAGACATTCAAAGCCACTACAGGTGATAAAGCAGTTGATCATTATCACATGTATAAAGAAGATGTCAGATTAATGGGTGAAATGGGTCTTAAGACTTATCGTTTCTCAATTGCCTGGTCAAGAATCTTTCCAGCTGGTAACGGACAGGTGAATGAAAAAGGTCTACAGTTCTATGATGACTTAATTGACGAATGCTTAAAGTATAACATCGTACCAATGGTGACTGTATATCATTGGGATTTACCACAGGCATTAGAAGATCAATATCATGGCTGGGAAGACCGTCGTATTGTCGATGATTTTGTGAATTATGCAACAACATTATTTAAACGTTATGGTGATCGTGTTAAACACTGGATTATCTTGAATGAACAGAATGTCTTCACAGGCCATGGCTGGATGCTTGCAAAACATCCACCAGGAAAATTCAAAGATATGAAGACTTACTATCAGGTAAATCATCATGCATTCATGGCTCATGCTAAGTCAGTACTGGCATTAAAAGAACTTTATCCTGATGCATTAGTTGGCTCATCATTCGCATATGGTCCAGCTTATGCTGTGTCTGATAAGCCAGAAGATCAGATGGCATGTGTAGACTATGAAGATTTGAAGTCATATTACTGGATGGATGTTTATGCATATGGACGTTATCCAAGATCTGCCATGAAATACTTAGAATCATTAGGTGTTGCCCCACACTTTGAGGAAGGTGACCTTGAAATTCTAAAGGCAGCTGCCGCAAAGGTAGACTTTATGGGCGTGAACTATTATAAGACATGCAGTATTGAATATAACCCATTAGATGGTGTTGATTCTCTTGGCGGTGAAAACAATACAGGTAAAAAAGGTACAGCTGAGATGGAAGGTGTGCCAGGTATGTATAAAGTACCAGCTAATAAGAATCTTCCTACAACTGACTGGGACTGGACTATTGATCCTATGGGATTACGTTTTGCATGTCGTAAGATTACTTCACGTTATGATTTGCCAATCGTTATCTCAGAAAACGGGCTTGGTGCATTTGATAAATTAGAAGATGGACAGATTCATGATTCATATCGTATTGAATATTTACGTAACCATATCGAGGAATTAAAGAAAGCATGTGATGATGGATGTCGTATTCTTGCATACTGTACATGGTCATACACTGATTTGTTAAGCTGGTTAAATGGTTATCAGAAACGTTATGGTTTTGTCTATGTAGATCGTGATGAAGATGAAAACTCAGGTACTCTTAAGAGAATTCCAAAGGATTCTTATTACTGGTATAAGAAAGTCATAGAAACAAATGGTGAAGAATTATAAATGATTGAAGGCTGACTCACTGTAGTCAGTCTTTTATATGTTTAAATGGCGTATATAGAGGCTATAAGAGGCAGTTATAAAAAAAGGATAGAAAGTAATAAAAGTAAAAAAACATAGCGGATATCAGCTTAAAATAAGAATGCACAGGAAATTACTAAAAAATATTCAAAAAACACTTTACAAGTTCCGATATTTTAGGTATTATAGACAGGCAGTCCGGGAGACGGGCTGAGACAGAACATTGAAAACTGAACAGATACACGTCAGATTTATTTGAAAACATTTAATTGATGAGCTGAACATCAGCTCTTCACATATTTTCGTGGAGAGTTTGATCCTGGCTCAGGATGAACGCTGGCGGCGTGCCTAATACATGCAAGTCGAACGAATCTTCTTCGGAAGATGAGTGGCGAACGGGTGAGTAATACATAGGTAACCTGCCCCTGTGCGGGGGATAACAGGAGGAAACTCCTGCTAATACCGCATAGCCATGAGCACCGCATGGAGCTCATGCCAAATATCCTTCACGGGATAGCGCAGGGATGGACCTATGGCGCATTAGCTAGTTGGCGGGGCAACGGCCCACCAAGGCAACGATGCGTAGCCGGCCTGAGAGGGCGGACGGCCACATTGGGACTGAGACACGGCCCAGACTCCTACGGGAGGCAGCAGTAGGGAATTTTCGGCAATGGGGGAAACCCTGACCGAGCAACGCCGCGTGAGCGAAGAAGGCCTTCGGGTCGTAAAGCTCTGTTGTAAAGGAAGAACGTCGGACACAGGAAATGGTGTGCGAGTGACGGTACTTTACCAGAAAGCCACGGCTAACTACGTGCCAGCAGCCGCGGTAATACGTAGGTGGCGAGCGTTATCCGGAATCATTGGGCGTAAAGAGGGAGCAGGCGGCCGCAAGGGTCTGTGGTGAAAGACCGAAGCTAAACTTCGGTAAGCCATGGAAACCGGGCGGCTAGAGTGCGGAAGAGGATCGTGGAATTCCATGTGTAGCGGTGAAATGCGTAGATATATGGAGGAACACCAGTGGCGAAGGCGACGGTCTGGGCCGCAACTGACGCTCATTCCCGAAAGCGTGGGGAGCAAATAGGATTAGATACCCTAGTAGTCCACGCCGTAAACGATGGTCACTAAGTGTCGGGGGTCAAACCCCGGTGCTGCAGTCAACGCAATAAGTGACCCGCCTGAGTAGTACGTTCGCAAGAATGAAACTCAAAGGAATTGACGGGGGCCCGCACAAGCGGTGGAGCATGTGGTTTAATTCGAAGCAACGCGAAGAACCTTACCAGGTCTTGACATCGATCTAAAAGGGATGGAGACATCCTCATAGCTATAGAGAAGACAGGTGGTGCATGGTTGTCGTCAGCTCGTGTCGTGAGATGTTGGGTTAAGTCCCGCAACGAGCGCAACCCCTGTCGCCAGTTACCATCATTGAGTTGGGGACTCTGGCGAGACTGCCTCTGCAAGGAGGAGGAAGGCGGGGATGACGTCAAATCATCATGCCCCTTATGACCTGGGCCACACACGTGCTACAATGGACGGGACAGAGGGAAGCGAAGGCGCGAGCCGGAGCGGACCCCAGAAACCCGTTCCCAGTTCGGACTGCAGTCTGCAACTCGACTGCACGAAGCCGGAATCGCTAGTAATCGCGGATCAGCATGCCGCGGTGAATACGTTCTCGGGCCTTGTACACACCGCCCGTCACACCATGAGAGTTGGCAACACCCGAAGCCGGCGGCCCAACCCGCAAGGGAGGGAGCTGTCTAAGGTGGGGCTGATGATTGGGGTGAAGTCGTAACAAGGTATCCCTACGGGAACGTGGGGATGGATCACCTCCTTTCTAGGGAGACAGACGTGTAATGTTCAGTTTTGAGTGCTCTGGCACTCAGGAGAGATCCTTGAAAATCAGATATGATCATCAAATGGAAAGTTTTAAAAACTTTCTGCACACAAAGATAAGATGTAAGTGAGATCGAGAAATCAAACAAAGATAAGAAGGTCTAGTACATCTGGTCTGAAGGCAAAAAATACTAAGAACAGAAATACTCAAGCGAACTAAAGAGAACCAATCACAAGGTCAAGGAAGAAAGGGCGTACGGAGAATGCCTGGGCACAGAGAGGCGATGAAGGACGCAGCGAACAGCGAAATGCGGCGGCGAGCGGTAAGCACGCGATGACCCGCCGATATCCGAATGGGGAAACCCCTCCGCTTTCGAAGCGGAGACCGCATGACGACCGTCATGACGGGGCAATACGCAGGGAACTGAAACATCTAAGTACCTGCAGGAAGAGAAAGAGAAGTCGATTCCGTAAGTAGCGGCGAGCGAAAGCGGAGGAGCCCAAACCGGACATAGTCCGGGGTTGTAGGACCGCCGAGAAAGATGACATGAAGAGTCAGGAGAATCCCATGGGAAGGGGATCCGCAGAGGGTGAGAGACCCGTATCCGAAGGCTCGACATGGATCGAGGCGGCACCTGAGTACGGCGGGGCACGTGGAATCCTGCCGGAATCATCGGGGACCATCCCGAAAGGCTAAACACTACTCTGTGACCGATAGCGAACCAGTACCGTGAGGGAAAGGTGAAAAGAACCCCGGGAGGGGAGTGAAAGAGAACCTGAAACCGCATGCCCACAAGAAGTCAGAGCCCGTCAAAGGGTGATGGCGTGCCTTTTGTAGAATGAGCCGGCGAGTCACGATCAGCAGGCGAGGTTAAGCAGGAGATGCGGAGCCGCAGCGAAAGCGAGTCTTAACAGGGCGACATAGTCTGAGGTCGTGGACCCGAAACCGGGTGATCTAGCCATGAGCAGGTTGAAGTCGGGGTGAGACCCGATGGAGGACCGAACCGACCCCCGTTGAAACGTTGGCGGATGACTTGTGGCTAGGGGTGAAATTCCAATCGAACCCGGAGATAGCTGGTTCTCCCCGAAATAGCTTTAGGGCTAGCGTCGCAGCGAGAGAGCCGTGAAGGTAGAGCACTGAATATGCGATGGCCGCATCCCGCGGTACTGAGCATAATCAAACTCCGAATGTCACGGTGTCATCTGCGGCAGTCAGACGGCGAGTGATAAGGTCCGTCGTCAAGAGGGAAACAGCCCAGACCATCAGCTAAGGTCCCAAAGTGCATGCTAAGTGGAAAAGGAAGTGGAGACGTGCAGACAACTAGGAGGTTGGCTCAGAAGCAGCCATCCTTCAAAGAGTGCGTAACAGCTCACTAGTCGAATGACTCTGCGCCGATAATTTACCGGGGCTAAGCATGACACCGAAGCTATGGACAGGAATGTGGTAGGGGAGCATTGCATGCAGCGGAGAAGCATGACCGAGAGGGCATGTGGAGCGCATGGAAGAGAGAATGCCGGCGTGAGTAGCGGCACGTGGGTGAGAATCCCACGCACCGATGGCCCAAGGTCTCCAGAGGAAGGCTCGTCCTCTCTGGGATAGTCGGGACCTAAGGCGAGGCCGAAAGGCGTAGCCGATGGACGACGGGTGGATATTCCCGTACCCGATGTGTGGCGATGGAGTGACGGAGAAGGCTCAGGCAACCAGCTGCTGGAATAGCTGGGGCAAGCGAGATACCTGCGCACCAGGGAAATCCGGTGCGCGCAGGGGGAAGGCGCGAAGCATACGGAAAGCTGCGGCAAGTACGGAAAAGCTGAGAGCAGGCTTCCAGGAAAAGCTTCTAGCACAACACGCATCGGCCCGTACCGAAAATGGACACACATGGGCAAGGAGAGAATCCTGAGGTGAGCGAGAGAACTATAGCTAAGGAACTCTGCAAAATGACCCCGTAACTTAGGGAGAAGGGGTGCTCCAGAAATGGAGCCGCAGTAAAACGGCCCAAGCGACTGTTTACCAAAAACACAGCTCTCTGCGAAGGCGCAAGCCGAAGTATAGGGGGTGACGCCTGCCCGGTGCTGGAAGGTCAAGGGGAGCTGTCAGCGCAAGCGAAGCAGCGAGCCGAAGCCCCAGTAAACGGCGGCCGTAACTATAACGGTCCTAAGGTAGCGAAATTCCTTGTCGGGCAAGTTCCGACCCGCACGAAAGGCGTAACGATTTGGGCGCTGTCTCAGCTGTAGACTCGGTGAAGTCTTAGTACCTGTGAAGATGCAGGTTGCCCGCGACTAGACGGAAAGACCCCATGGAGCTTCACTGCAGGTTGACATTGGGCTTGGATGCATGATGTACAGGATAGGTGGGAGGCTGTGAGCCGTGCGCGCCAGCGTACGGGGAGCCGCTGTTGGGATACCACCCTTCATGCATCTAGGTCCTAACCGGAGGCAACGGGCCACGGGACAGTGTCAGTCGGGCAGTTTGACTGGGGCGGTCGCCTCCCAAAGAGTAACGGAGGCGCCCAAAGATACCCTCAGCATGGATGGAAACCATGCATAGAGTGCAAAGGCATAAGGGTGTCTGACTGCGAGACATACAGGTCGAGCAGGGACGAAAGTCGGGCTTAGTGATCCGGCGGATCCGAATGGAAGGGCCGTCGCTCAACGGATAAAAGCTACCCTGGGGATAACAGGCTGATCTCCCCCAAGAGTTCACATCGACGGGGAGGTTTGGCACCTCGATGTCGGCTCATCGCATCCTGGAGCTGAAGTCGGTTCCAAGGGTTGGGCTGTTCGCCCATTAAAGCGGTACGCGAGCTGGGTTCAGAACGTCGTGAGACAGTTCGGTCCCTATCTGTCGTGGGCGCAGGAGGTTTGAGGAGAGCTGCCCCTAGTACGAGAGGACCGGGGTGGACGGACCGATGGTGCACCAGTTGTCACGCCAGTGGCACAGCTGGGCAGCCAAGTCCGGACGGGATAAGCGCTGAAGGCATCTAAGCGTGAAGCCCCCTCCAAGATGAGACCTCCCATTGGCGACAAGTAAGGCCCCTCGAAGACGACGAGGTTGATAGGCCGCGAGTGCAAGCGCAGCGATGTGCTTAGCGGGGCGGTACTAATAGGCCGAGGACTTGGCCAAGATTGGAGAGAGTAGAGACTAGTAGAGATGACGTATCTGGTTTTGAGGGATCCCTCGAGGATCTGGCGGCGATAGCATGATGGACACACCCGTTCCCATCTCGAACACGGAAGTTAAGCATCATAACGGCGACGATAGTGTGAAGACGCGACAATAGCAAGCTGCCAGGTCCTTTTTTTATGCCTTCCTTCAGGAGGGCTTTTTTTGTGCAAAAAAAAAGGACCGATAAGGTCCTAATGTACATGGAATACTTGGATCAATAAGATCCAGGCTAAGCCATAGTATGTAACAACGGCAACTAAGTCATTGATTGTAGTAATTAAAGGCCCTGATGCAACAGCTGGGTCAACCTTGATTTTATGGAAAAACATTGGAATGACTACACCAACTAAACTTGAGAAGACCATAGCTACAAATAATGAAACACCAACACATCCAGATAAGATGAAGGCATCCATAAATGGTCTATTCTTGGCGAACATAATATAGAATCCAATAAATACAAATGATAATAATCCTAGGATTGTTCCATTACTTAAACCAATATTTAATTCTTTTAAGGTGAATTTGAATTTATCTTTAGCGGAGATGTTCTCATCAACAAGTAGTCTAATAGTGACGGCAAGTGACTGTGTTCCTACATTACCAGCCATATCTAAAATAAGTGATTGGAAACATACAACAATCGCAATCTCTGCAACAACTGATTCAAATAAACCTACTACAGTCGAAACAATCATTCCAAGGAATAAAAGAAGAATTAACCAAGGAAGTCTTTTTTTCATACCATCTTTTACTGTTTCATCTAGATCTGATTGTTCAGTCATACCTGCTAACTTAGCATAATCTTCATCCTGTTCATCTTCAACGAAGTCAGTAATATCGGTAGAAGTAATAACACCAATAATTTCATTATTATCGTTGAGTACAGGGAATGAATCTTCTTCGTATTCACGAATTTCATCAATACATTCACTGATTTCTTCGTGTGCATAAACATGTGGATAAGAAGTTGCGATAATTTCTTCTAAATCATCATTTTCTCTAGCAACAATTAAATCCTTTAAATCAATAGCACCATAATATTGATTATGATCAGTTACATAAATTGTATTAATATTATCGTGTGTACTAGATTGTCTTATTAGTTCCTTCATTGCTTTTCTGATAGTCAAACCACGTTCGATTGAAATGAAGTTAGTTGTAATTTCGTGACCAATCTGATCAGGATTAAATGATTTAATTAATAAGATATCCTCTCTTCTTTTTACATGTAAATAAGGAAGGAGACGGCTCTTAGTTTTTTCATTTAAGTTTTCTAAGATATCGACCGCATCATCTAAGTCCATCTTATTAAGAAGCATTGCGTACTTTTTATATCCAAAGTCCTGAATATAATCTTCTGGATCTTCAATATAACCAATAATGGAAGATAATCTTTTTATATCAAAATAATCAAAGAATAATTTTCTTTCTTCTTTTGGTAATAACTCAAATGCTTCTGCAATATCCTTGTCATGATATTCATCTAATAAATTTGTTTTTTCTTCAAGTGTATGTTCTGAAGAGATAATGCGCAAAATGTCCTGCACATAATCATTACTGTACTTTCTTTCTGTCATGATGTATTCCTCTCTTTCATAATATGATTATGCCGAGCAAATACCAGTGAAGTTCTTAAAAAATTAGACAAACAGTCACTGGAATTTGATTGCTTTTTCTATTTATTATGTGTTGCTCGTGACTGTCCATCTAAACCACCTCTTTTCATTGTCCATTTCTTTTTATAACAAAATCCACCAAAAAAGTAAAGTGAAAAAGTACCCTTTACATTAACATTTATTTCATACTTTTTAAGAAAATGGAAATTTTTTTCAAAAAACACTTTACAAGTTCCGAAATTTTAGGTATTATAGACAGGCAGTCCGGGAGACGGGCTGAGACAGAACATTGAAAACTGAACAGATACACGTCAGATTTATTTGAAAACATTTAATTGATGAGCTGAACATCAGCTCTTCACATATTTTCGTGGAGAGTTTGATCCTGGCTCAGGATGAACGCTGGCGGCGTGCCTAATACATGCAAGTCGAACGAATCTTCTTCGGAAGATGAGTGGCGAACGGGTGAGTAATACATAGGTAACCTGCCCCTGTGCGGGGGATAACAGGAGGAAACTCCTGCTAATACCGCATAGCCATGAGCACCGCATGGAGCTCATGCCAAATATCCTTCACAGGATAGCGCAGGGATGGACCTATGGCGCATTAGCTAGTTGGCGGGGGCAACGGCCCACCAAGGCAACGATGCGTAGCCGGCCTGAGAGGGCGGACGGCCACATTGGGACTGAGACACGGCCCAGACTCCTACGGGAGGCAGCAGTAGGGAATTTTCGGCAATGGGGGAAACCCTGACCGAGCAACGCCGCGTGAGCGAAGAAGGCCTTCGGGTCGTAAAGCTCTGTTGTAAAGGAAGAACGTCGGACACAGGAAATGGTGTGCGAGTGACGGTACTTTACCAGAAAGCCACGGCTAACTACGTGCCAGCAGCCGCGGTAATACGTAGGTGGCGAGCGTTATCCGGAATCATTGGGCGTAAAGAGGGAGCAGGCGGCCGCAAGGGTCTGTGGTGAAAGACCGAAGCTAAACTTCGGTAAGCCATGGAAACCGGGCGGCTAGAGTGCGGAAGAGGATCGTGGAATTCCATGTGTAGCGGTGAAATGCGTAGATATATGGAGGAACACCAGTGGCGAAGGCGACGGTCTGGGCCGCAACTGACGCTCATTCCCGAAAGCGTGGGGAGCAAATAGGATTAGATACCCTAGTAGTCCACGCCGTAAACGATGGTCACTAAGTGTCGGGGGTCAAACCCCGGTGCTGCAGTCAACGCAATAAGTGACCCGCCTGAGTAGTACGTTCGCAAGAATGAAACTCAAAGGAATTGACGGGGGCCCGCACAAGCGGTGGAGCATGTGGTTTAATTCGAAGCAACGCGAAGAACCTTACCAGGTCTTGACATCGATCTAAAAGGGATGGAGACATCCTCATAGCTATAGAGAAGACAGGTGGTGCATGGTTGTCGTCAGCTCGTGTCGTGAGATGTTGGGTTAAGTCCCGCAACGAGCGCAACCCCTGTCGCCAGTTACCATCATTGAGTTGGGGACTCTGGCGAGACTGCCTCTGCAAGGAGGAGGAAGGCGGGGATGACGTCAAATCATCATGCCCCTTATGACCTGGGCCACACACGTGCTACAATGGACGGGACAGAGGGAAGCGAAGGCGCGAGCCGGAGCGGACCCCAGAAACCCGTTCCCAGTTCGGACTGCAGTCTGCAACTCGACTGCACGAAGCCGGAATCGCTAGTAATCGCGGATCAGCATGCCGCGGTGAATACGTTCTCGGGCCTTGTACACACCGCCCGTCACACCATGAGAGTTGGCAACACCCGAAGCCGGCGGCCCAACCCGCAAGGGAGGGAGCTGTCTAAGGTGGGGCTGATGATTGGGGTGAAGTCGTAACAAGGTATCCCTACGGGAACGTGGGGATGGATCACCTCCTTTCTAGGGAGACAGACGTGTAATGTTCAGTTTTGAGTGCTCTGGCACTCAGGAGAGATCCTTGAAAATCAGATATGATCATCAAATGGAAAGTTTTAAAAACTTTCTGCACACAAAGATAAGATGTAAGTGAGATCGAGAAATCAAACAAAGATAAGAAGGTCTAGTACATCTGGTCTGAAGGCAAAAAATACTAAGAACAGAAATACTCAAGCGAACTAAAGAGAACCAATCACAAGGTCAAGGAAGAAAGGGCGTACGGAGAATGCCTGGGCACAGAGAGGCGATGAAGGACGCAGCGAACAGCGAAATGCGGCGGCGAGCGGTAAGCACGCGATGACCCGCCGATATCCGAATGGGGAAACCCCTCCGCTTTCGAAGCGGAGACCGCATGACGACCGTCATGACGGGGCAATACGCAGGGAACTGAAACATCTAAGTACCTGCAGGAAGAGAAAGAGAAGTCGATTCCGTAAGTAGCGGCGAGCGAAAGCGGAGGAGCCCAAACCGGACATAGTCCGGGGTTGTAGGACCGCCGAGAAAGATGACATGAAGAGTCAGGAGAATCCCATGGGAAGGGGATCCGCAGAGGGTGAGAGACCCGTATCCGAAGGCTCGACATGGATCGAGGCGGCACCTGAGTACGGCGGGGCACGTGGAATCCTGCCGGAATCATCGGGGACCATCCCGAAAGGCTAAACACTACTCTGTGACCGATAGCGAACCAGTACCGTGAGGGAAAGGTGAAAAGAACCCCGGGAGGGGAGTGAAAGAGAACCTGAAACCGCATGCCCACAAGAAGTCAGAGCCCGTCAAAGGGTGATGGCGTGCCTTTTGTAGAATGAGCCGGCGAGTCACGATCAGCAGGCGAGGTTAAGCAGGAGATGCGGAGCCGCAGCGAAAGCGAGTCTTAACAGGGCGACATAGTCTGAGGTCGTGGACCCGAAACCGGGTGATCTAGCCATGAGCAGGTTGAAGTCGGGGTGAGACCCGATGGAGGACCGAACCGACCCCCGTTGAAACGTTGGCGGATGACTTGTGGCTAGGGGTGAAATTCCAATCGAACCCGGAGATAGCTGGTTCTCCCCGAAATAGCTTTAGGGCTAGCGTCGCAGCGAGAGAGCCGTGAAGGTAGAGCACTGAATATGCGATGGCCGCATCCCGCGGTACTGAGCATAATCAAACTCCGAATGTCACGGTGTCATCTGCGGCAGTCAGACGGCGAGTGATAAGGTCCGTCGTCAAGAGGGAAACAGCCCAGACCATCAGCTAAGGTCCCAAAGTGCATGCTAAGTGGAAAAGGAAGTGGAGACGTGCAGACAACTAGGAGGTTGGCTCAGAAGCAGCCATCCTTCAAAGAGTGCGTAACAGCTCACTAGTCGAATGACTCTGCGCCGATAATTTACCGGGGCTAAGCATGACACCGAAGCTATGGACAGGAATGTGGTAGGGGAGCATTGCATGCAGCGGAGAAGCATGACCGAGAGGGCATGTGGAGCGCATGGAAGAGAGAATGCCGGCGTGAGTAGCGGCACGTGGGTGAGAATCCCACGCACCGATGGCCCAAGGTCTCCAGAGGAAGGCTCGTCCTCTCTGGGATAGTCGGGACCTAAGGCGAGGCCGAAAGGCGTAGCCGATGGACGACGGGTGGATATTCCCGTACCCGATGTGTGGCGATGGAGTGACGGAGAAGGCTCAGGCAACCAGCTGCTGGAATAGCTGGGGCAAGCGAGATACCTGCGCACCAGGGAAATCCGGTGCGCGCAGGGGGAAGGCGCGAAGCATACGGAAAGCTGCGGCAAGTACGGAAAAGCTGAGAGCAGGCTTCCAGGAAAAGCTTCTAGCACAACACGCATCGGCCCGTACCGAAAATGGACACACATGGGCAAGGAGAGAATCCTGAGGTGAGCGAGAGAACTATAGCTAAGGAACTCTGCAAAATGACCCCGTAACTTAGGGAGAAGGGGTGCTCCAGAAATGGAGCCGCAGTAAAACGGCCCAAGCGACTGTTTACCAAAAACACAGCTCTCTGCGAAGGCGCAAGCCGAAGTATAGGGGGTGACGCCTGCCCGGTGCTGGAAGGTCAAGGGGAGCTGTCAGCGCAAGCGAAGCAGCGAGCCGAAGCCCCAGTAAACGGCGGCCGTAACTATAACGGTCCTAAGGTAGCGAAATTCCTTGTCGGGCAAGTTCCGACCCGCACGAAAGGCGTAACGATTTGGGCGCTGTCTCAGCTGTAGACTCGGTGAAGTCTTAGTACCTGTGAAGATGCAGGTTGCCCGCGACTAGACGGAAAGACCCCATGGAGCTTCACTGCAGGTTGACATTGGGCTTGGATGCATGATGTACAGGATAGGTGGGAGGCTGTGAGCCGTGCGCGCCAGCGTACGGGGAGCCGCTGTTGGGATACCACCCTTCATGCATCTAGGTCCTAACCGGAGGCAACGGGCCACGGGACAGTGTCAGTCGGGCAGTTTGACTGGGGCGGTCGCCTCCCAAAGAGTAACGGAGGCGCCCAAAGATACCCTCAGCATGGATGGAAACCATGCATAGAGTGCAAAGGCATAAGGGTGTCTGACTGCGAGACATACAGGTCGAGCAGGGACGAAAGTCGGGCTTAGTGATCCGGCGGATCCGAATGGAAGGGCCGTCGCTCAACGGATAAAAGCTACCCTGGGGATAACAGGCTGATCTCCCCCAAGAGTTCACATCGACGGGGAGGTTTGGCACCTCGATGTCGGCTCATCGCATCCTGGAGCTGAAGTCGGTTCCAAGGGTTGGGCTGTTCGCCCATTAAAGCGGTACGCGA